>JAOUFJ010000003.1 GCA_029858255.1 candidate division WOR-3 bacterium
CAGACGGCAGAAATAGACGCCGCTACTCACGCTCCGGTTATGCTCGTCAAGTCCGGTCCAGACAATACTGTATGAACCGGGGCTTTGATGGGAATCAACGAGGGTCTTTACCAATTGTCCGGCAATGTTATATATTCGCAAACGCGCGCGGCCAGCTGCATTGAGCTGGTAACTGATCACTGTCTGTTCACTGAAAGGATTGGGAATATTCTGCTCGAGAAGAACATCAAGATACACAACACCTTCCTTGGGTGTCTCAGCAATTCCCACTTCGCCAAAATCATTCATCACCTTCTCTGCTGCTGTCCGTGCCTGGTCCTGATCCATGAAATACAGAGGAAAGGCGAAGAGTACGATATTGTAGTCATTACCCAGAGATCGCACTGCACACACAGCACCTTCATATGAACTGCCATTATTACGCATGTCCATAGTGTAGACCGCCTCGCCAGGTGCAGCCGCCGTTAGTGATTCTATATACCGCAATACTCCGTTCCATGTGCTGAAAGGTACTTTTGCAGTATCAACCTCAAGTCTCGGATAGCCCAGCAGACCATCGGCCGCCTGGAACGAATCAACTGGCATGGTTATCTCCACGTGTGATATCCTCATATAATCATACATGAACGACCCGGGATTGAAGTTGAAGGGATATGCGGTAATACCTTCCAGGTTAGTCGTGGGCCGCCAGCCTACGAACCAAACATTACCACCGGCCTCGAGGTACTGAATGAAATCCTCGACATGCTCATCCGCATACTGCTGAGTGTAATCATCGGCATGCCATAACATCGATGAATATGGTACAAAATCGGCAAGCACAGGTGCCTCTGCTGGACTTCCGTATTCGTACTCGGTGTGAGTGTAGTTAGACATTATGTAATTATAAAAAGCATCCTGCAGACTATCAGGGGGATTCGTACCGTTGCTCGTTTCGTCGACAACCAGGATGCCTTGATCCAGCGTGATAGGCCGGCCGTAAGCCTCGACACTATATTCGCTGTAATTGCCGGCAAGGTCAAAAGCCCTAAGCGCATAGTAGTAACGGTTCGCACCGGAGAGCGGATAATCGGTGAATGTCGTATCGGTCAAGAGCGCTGTGTTCAGACTGTCGTATGTCGGGCTCTCATTGAGCCGGCAATAGAGCCTGTAGCCTGCCAGGTCGAGTTCGTCGTTCGGCAGCCAGTCGATCCTCACCCCTGATGAGACCGGTGTGGCAATGATCCCGGCCGGCGCGAAAGGAACCAGCCGCGGCGTGCATGTTACCTCATAGGATGCATAGCTCGGGTTACCATCAGAATCCAGTGCCCTGACCGTCATGTAGTATGTAGAATCGTTCAACAACCCGGTGATTGTATCGATGTGACTCGATGCGCCCGATAAAAAGAGGCTGTCAATGTATACCTCGCTCTGAAGACCCCAGCAAATCCTGTACCCGACCACATCATTCTCCGGACTGCTCGTCCAGCTCAGCTGCACATCGCTACCAGTCCCCAGGTCAAGAGCCAGTAAGTCCTCGACCGGGCCGGGGTACAACGACAGAACCGCTAGTGCTGCGACACCCGTCTTTATGATATCGGTGTAAAGAGTGGGAGACATCGTCGACAGTACATCTGTAGTATCATGATAATGTGGGTTGAAAAAGCTGCCAGCCCGCTCGGCCGCACCCACAGCTGGAAACCCATGGACCGCGAAAGGATACCAATCCGAGCCCCCTCCGGAAGTGACCCTGTATATCTCGAGGGGTGCTACGTAGGTCTGACCGACCTCATAAAACAAGTTGGAGAGCCAGAGCGGGGATGAAGAACGACGCTGGATAATGCAATCGAGATTCGAGTCGTCCATATATCCGATCATATCGAAATTCAAAACCGCGCCGATATCAAGATCGAGGCTATCGGCATGCTCGGCATAATGATAACTGCCAATAAGACCAAGTTCTTCGGCTCCCCAGGTGATGAACTGCACCGTAGGGTCCCACGAATAATTGCGGAATATGCGCGCTGCTTCCATCGCCGCGACTGTACCCGATGCATTATCATCAGCACCGGGCGCATTCCAGCTAGCCAGCGTCGTATCCCACCAGACTATCGCATCATGATGACCACCGATGACAACGATCCTGGATGGGATCACCGAGCCGGGCATCGTCGCGATCACGTTGCGCTCGTAACCGGACCCGGGCCAGTTAGTCGTCATGTAAAAACTGTCAAACGCGGTCGACAATCCCCAGGCGTTGAATTTCTGTGCCAGCCATTCAGAGGCCGCGAACGAACTGTCATGCAGGGCAAGCCTCGTTTTGAAATCCTGAAGCCGTTGGATATATGCGGTGATCGAATCCGTATTCACCTGGTCAACGATATTCTGGATGAATGGATCCCATCGAACTTCGTGTAATGGAACCATCTTGCTCAATACCTGGCGCCAGAATCTCTCTGGTAGTTGCTTTTTCCTCAGTGGTTGGAATCGGAGTGGCAGTTTATGCAACTCCACGTTTTGATCCTCCGATATTTTGATGAGCGAAATATTGGTGCCCTGCCATAATATGTCACCGGGGATCGCTGATTCCAGATCGACAGGAACCTCACTCAAGTAGTAAATCCCCGACCATGGTGAGTAGTCAATGACCTCAACGACATACCCATCTGCCCGCAGTGCAACCATATCCGTCTCGATGATTTCGGCAACTGCCTTATTATCGATGAACTCATACGTGGGATATTTCTTTTCCAGCCAATTCTCGATGCGGGTGTTATCACCAAGTTCGACCGTAACAAGCACCGGCTGTGCCTGCATAGATCCTACAGCGAGACAAAAAATAAAAAAACCAAATGCCTTCTTCACTGATACCTCCTCAAGTATTGTGAATAATATAGAAAAAATACGTCGATTGTTGGCAAGAGAATATACAAAATTTCCATATTATATTGACTAATGAAGCAGAGTCAAGAGACGATCAGCAGCCAATAGCTCTCACCCTGCTGAAACAATACTCACGGAACGCTCCTCCCGTGCTCATTTAAAAATCTCTGCCGCGTGATAGGATGAGCGTACCAGCGGTCCGCTGATAACGTGTTTTATTCCGATGCTCTGTCCAATATGCACGAACTTGCCGAACTCATCAGGCGAGTAATACCTCTGCACTGGAACATGTTTTATGGTAGGCTGCAAGTATTGACCGATCGTTACGATATCGACACCGGCATCTTTCAGATCGCCCAGGGTTTCGGTTATTTCATGGTCCTCTTCACTCAGACCCACCATGACCCCGCTTTTTGTGATCATTTGCCGGTTCAATTCCTTACATTTTCTGAGCACACTCAAAGACGTCTCATAACCGCAACGTCGATCCCTGACAAATGGTGTAAGCCGTCTTACCGTCTCCACATTATGCCCTACCACAAAGGGCCTCGCATCCAAGATTTTCTTAAGACATTCTGCGTTGTCACTGAAATCCGGGATGAGAGCTTCAACTTTCACATCGGGATTTTTCTCTGCAATCTTCTCTATCGTATTTGCATAATGTTGACTGCCAAAATCATCGAGGTCATCACGGTCGACCGATGTGATGACAACGTATTTCAATCCAAGGGATCTTATGACCTCGGCAACATGATCTGCTTCTTGAGGGTCCAGTAGCCCCTTCGGGTCTCCGGTTCTCACGGCACAGAACCGGCAAGAACGTGTGCAAACCTTACCGAGTATCATAACGGTCGCGCTCTTTTGCTTCCAGCACTCCGAGATATTGGGACAACGTGCTTCCTGACAGACCGTTGAAAGATTGTTTTTCTGGAGGATGCGATATATGGATTTATACTCGTCCCCGGACGGGATCTTTATCTTTAACCAGTCCGGCTTTTTCAAATAATCTCTTCTAAACATACTTGCTTAACGTCCTGATCGAAGGTCAAACCAAAACTTCTGATGATGCTCTTCTTGACTTCGTTCATCGGAATTTTCTTTCCCAATATCCTTTGCATAGAAGTCATTTCGACGTTCTTCAATCCGCAAGGCACGATCAGATCAAAGTAACTCAAATCTGTATTGACGTTCAAGGCAAAACCATGAAAACTAACCCACTTCTTGACCGCGATGCCGATCGAACAGACCTTGCCCCAATCGGTCCAGACCCCTATCATATCTTCCTTCTTGTATCCCTCTATGCCAAAACCGTGCAGGGTTGCGATTATTGCCTCTTCCATTCCAGTGATAAATGGCTTGATGCCGGCAAGCCCGTCGTGCACATTGAATATCGGATAACCTACTAATTGACCCGGGCCATGATAAGTCGCGTCTCCTCCACGCTCAATATGATAGAAATCGACGTCCTTCTCCTTCAAGAATTCTTCCGGGAAAAGCACATTGCTCTCTTGCCCGCTCTTTCCCATGGTGATTACTGGATTGTGTTCAACGAGGAGCAGGGTATTGGGTAATTCTTCATTGACCCGTTTCTCGTGGATGGTTTTCTGGAGTTCCCAAACCTCTTTGTAATCTCTATCGCCTAAATCCAATACATACACTAAAACACCTTCTTTGCTTCAGTTCTGCCTGATCGAATCGTTACTCTTTTTCAGCCGTGGCGCTGATCGGAATGGGTTTGACCGGCGGCCGAAAGGTCGGCTGCGCGATCTTCTCAACAGGCATATTGAGTTCCCGCGAAAGGATCTTGGCGATATGCCTGCGGCAGCCTTTGCCCTGGCACAGCCCCATCGTTACCCGAAGAATTCTCTTCAGGTCATCCATGGTTTGATACCCTTCTTTAATTTTCTGAACTATCTCTTCCTCGGTAATGTCCTCACAACGACAGATTATTTTCATGGAGTATTCTAACCGAAATTTCGTCTGAGTCAAGCCGGTCATAATCTCTTCCCGCTTTGGATTTTCCACCATAGAGTATATAGTTGTTGTTTTTTTACCTGTGCTCTATCCAACTCGCTGCTCAGAACCAACACAAACTGGATTTCTTGTCTGAACGTTCTCATCAACCACAGAATCAGACAACTGGATCTCACCATACCGTCAATGTTGACGCCGAGCGTTTTTTGTGTATCATTTAAAATCATGGAAACCCAGGCGTCGACGGAGCGTAGAAATTCCGGCCCATACGTCGTTATCGAATGTCCAGAAAAAATACCGTGCGATCCTTGTGTTGATGCGTGTCCGAATAATGCCATATCCATGCCCGGCTCAATAATCGAACTGCCACAGATCGATTATGAAAAATGCACCGGGTGCCTGGTGTGCATTCCCAGATGTCCCGGCCTGGCGATATTCGTCGTCGATGAAACACCAGAAGACCATTCAATTGTCTACATACCGTATGAATTTCTGCCCAGGCCTAAGAAAGGCGATACTGCCAAGGGCCTTGACCGTGAAGGAAAAGAACGGTGTGAAGTGAAAATCACCAGGGTCATCGATGCTAAGAAATTCGACCGTTGCGCGATCGTCGGGTTTTCAGCACCAAAAGAATTGGCTCACGAAATCAGGGGAATTCGACTTTGTGAGTAACTTATTCGATCAATTATTGTCTAAATAAATGAGGTGAAAAATGATGAAAAAAGTCTTATCTTTATTGGCAGTAACCCTCGTCTTTGCGATAGCGGACGAGTATCTTATCAGGGTCGATCTTGACCAAACAGGATTTGCTCCCCTCGCAGAGCAGGAGTTGAAGATCCTGGCAGAATTCGAAAACTCGGCGATCGTCTTGCATGAGGCGACTGAACTCGAAGATATCTCGTCGCTTAATTATTATATACTCGACACTGGACTACAAGAGGGCCAGTATTACATTGCACGTCCGATGGAGAAAAACACGGACCTGACACAATTCGCAGATATCCTGACCCGGGACGGTGATGACTACCTGCTAAAGGTACATCCTGGCATGCTGGAATCGCTCCTTGACCACAAGGTAATGGTCAAACGTCTAACTTTCACGCCGATGGTCCTCAGGAGTGAGGCAGATTTTCCATCGGTACGCTACGACCAAACTGTTCAAGACATCGTGGACCTTGTCGATGCCGACAGCATAATAGCGAAAGTGCAGAGAATGCAGGATTTCCAGACGAGACTGTCGACACATGATTCTTGCATGGCCGCGGCTAACTGGATCTTCAGTAAGTTTGACTCGATCGGATGCGACTCGATCTATTTTCAGAATCATACCAGCGGTCACGCGCCGAATGTCATTGCCGTCAAACACGGCACCGTCTACCCTGATTCGATATATGCAGTGATATGCGGACACTTTGACTCTTATGCCTTCTACTCGCCCAACTTAGCACCGGGCGCGGATGACAATGCAAGCGGCACGTCGGCAGTACTGGAGGCGGCGCGGGTGATGAGCAATTATGATTTTGAGTATTCGATCCGCTACATAGCATTTTCCGGCGAAGAAATGGGAATGTATGGAAGCGAATATTACGCTGCGATCGCTCGAATTGCGGGTGACAGCATTCTTGGAGTGATCAACGGCGACATGCTCGCGTATGTCGATATGCAGCCCGAGTCGCTCGAGGTAATTGCAAAACCGACCAACCCGCCGTGCGAACCCTTTGCTGACTTCTTCATCGCCGCAGCAGACACCTATACTACGCTCACGACACACAAACAGCTCTCTTCAACCATGGTCTATTCAGACCACGCGTCATTCTGGGATCAGGGCTATGTTGCGCTGTGCAACATCGAAGACTGGGATTATGGAACGAACAATCCATTCGTTCACACACCAGGCGATAGTATCGGCGCCGGATTCAATGACCTCGCATTTTGTACCGAAGCGACCAAGGCGGAAATCGCGGCACTGGCATTACTCGCAGTCCCCACCGGTACAGGAATCGAGGAGCTGACAAAGGACCAGTCGGGAAGCACAGGAATGGTTATACGACCGACCATCGGTAATGCGCTCTTCACGATCTCGTTTACGGTACAGGCAGCAAGTCTAGAAGGTCTAACGATCCATGATGTGGCCGGACGTGTGGTGAAAAATATCCCCACACAATCATCTGAAATCGGCAATCTCTTATCGGTAAAATGGGATGGTACGGACAATTCCGGGAAGAAACTCCCCGGCGGCATTTACTTCGTCAGAATTGCGGATGGATTATCGACGCAGACCGCCAAATTGATTTTGATGCACTAAAAAGAAACTGACAGGATACAAACAAGGTGGAGTGGTCGATTAGGGGTTCTCTTCCTCTATCCAGTTTTTTATTTCTTCCTTACTCGGTATTCTCCCGGAACACTTGATCTTGCCGTTAATGACGAGTCCGGGCGTCGCCATGATCTTGTATTCCATTATCTTCTTGATGTCCGTGACTTTCTGAACATCAGCCGCGATGTTCAGACCGGCGAGAACATCGATCGTTCTCTTTTCCACCTCATTGCATCTTGGACAACCAGGACCTAAAATTCTTATCTCCATAATACCTCCTTCGTAGAAATGCCTAAGTACCTAAACACCTAAATGCCGGAATACCTGAATGCCTAAAGAACATTAGGATGTGATTATTAGATAAATACCGCCGAGGATAACCAGAATGCCACATATCTTTCTCACAATGAGAGCACCCCTTGACCGCTCAGTCCAGTTTAAATAATGAGTAACGGTTTCGGTCAATGAACCGGCAAGGACGATTATTGAGCAATGCCCGATACCATAGGCGAGCAACAACCCGATCGCAAAAAACGATCTCTCGGCGGCGACCTTGAAAACAACACCAAGCATCGGTGCCATGTACGCAAAGGTGCAAGGCCCAAGGGCAAGACCAAAAATCAATCCGATAATAAACGCTCCAATCAGACCCTTGCGTTTCATCTGCCTGCCCCCTGATCCTGACCAAGGTAACCGAAAGACATCCAGCAGATGCAAGCCAATGACAAAAAATATCACCGCGACAAAATAATTGCCGATCGCACCAATATCGCCGAGCATACGTCCAGCAAAGGCGGTAATCAAACCTACCAATGCTATGGTCACCAGGATGCCGGTGGCGAAGAGTACTGAAATCCAAAAAGCCCTTTTAACTGATATCCGTCCCTGCTCATCGACGTAGCCAACGATCAAGGGAATGCTAGCAAGGTGGCAAGGGCTTAAAACAATGCTGAGGATACCCCAGATAAAGGATGCGCTTACGGCAATAACAGGATTGCCCTCAATTGCCTTTGTTAACCACGTAAGAAGCTCAATGATCATCAATCACTCCACCCCCATTTTCTTCAACTGGGCAACGATGTCTTCTTCAGCCATGAAACCTTGATGCCGGTTGACCTCTCTCCCGCTTGAATCGAAGAATATCTGGGTTGGGATCATCATAACCCCGTACTTTCTGGACAAGGAAGCGTATTCTCCGACGTCCAGGATAAGTATCTCAGCTCGCCCAGCGTATTCTTTCTGCAATTTCTCAAGAATCGGCAGCATCATCTTGCAGGGAATACAGGTACCACGGCCAAAATCGGCAACGACCGGTCTCCCTGATCTTAAGGCTCTGGATAGAGGATTATCGGCAATGGCGGCCTCTTGCTCCTTAATCCACTCTCCATTACGCACTATCGCCGCATTTGCCTGTAATTCGTTGATATAACCTTCTATGACCAACCTCTGCTTTTCTTCCAATGCATTGGGTCTAACCTGTTCCTTGAGCGACTCATAGTCCCTATGTGGAAACTGATCTTTGTTTCTGTCGAAGAATTCCCTCAGCTCTGATTCGGTGATCGACACATTAGCAACAAGTTCCCGGAGCAAGATATTGATCATGAGTTGCTCTTTTTGTGCTGAATTTTGTGCAGATGCTGTTTTGTATTCTGACCGTTCAGATATCTTCTTGCGCCGGGCATCTTGCAGCAACAGCCGTTTGACGATGAGTTCTTCCAGAAACCCTGCTTTGTCATCCTTGAAATATTCTTTTGCCTGTGGTGGCAATGCATTGAATTCTTTATTCAGCGCGGTGAGGGTCAATTCCTCGCCATTAACAGTCGCCAGCACATTCCTGGCTGGAGTAGGAGATTCGCCTTCTGGCTCACCCTGTTTCTTCTGAAGGCTGTCGACGTCTGTCACTGCTTCACTCCGATTGTCGCTCAGGCTGGTGTCCAATTGCGAATGATACATTGCAGTCGAATCCATCCCCACTTCACTGTCTCCAATATGTTCAACCTCTCTTTGTCTGTCTGAAGTCACAGACTTCAAAATGATCACAAACACTACGATGATAATCACCGTTATCACTATACCGATTTTGTAGTAAGTATTGATGGCTTTCTTCATCGCTCCTCGACAGTATGCTTTTTTTGCCGTCTGCCAAACATTGATTTTATCTTTTTTCCCAATGGCTCCAGCATGTTCCTCTCAACACGAATTCTGCAAACCAAGGCACAACTAAAATCCTAGCTATGATTTGAAAAACCATTTTGTCTTCTTACACAGCCACACAATAAAAAGCATCATGGGAACCTCAGTCAACACACCGACAACTGTAGCCAGCGCAGCACCCGACCTCACCCCGAAGAGCGTCGTTGCGACCGCGATGGCAACCTCAAAATGATTACTACCCGCAATGATCGCACTGGGCGCCGCATCCTCATAGCCAATTCCAATGATCTTGGCAACGATATAGGTCAATGCGAAAACCACAATGATATTCGCGAAAATGCCAACCGTTATCATGCCGATGGCGCCTGGTAGACTAATTATAACATACCCCTGGAGTGCGAAAAGAAGGATGAGCGTCACCAGGAGGGCGATCACCGAGACTGTCTTGAGGGGAGCGATGACGTGGCCGTTGAACCAGCCGAGCCCTTTCTTTTTTATACTGATGTACCGGGTTAAGTACCCGGCACCCAATGGAACACATATGTAAATCAAAACGGATAATGCGATCGTCGCCCAGGGTATGGGTATACCAGAAACACCTAGCAGGAGTCCGGCAAGCGGCGCGTACAGGATAACCATCGAAAGAGAGTTTACCGCACACATTACCAGCGTGTGCGCCATATTGCCTTTGGCCAAGTAACTCCACATCAAAACCATCGCAGTGCATGGAGCGACACCCAGTAATATCATACCCGCCCGGTACTCGAGTGCTGTTTCGTGCGGAATGAAATTCTTGAAAACAACACCAAGAAACAACCACGCAAAGAATGCCATGGTAAAAGGTTTTATACCCCAGTTTGCGATCAGGGTGGTCGCGATAGGTTTCGGTGTTTTACCGGCAACCACAACACGGCGAAAATCGATCTGAACCATAATGGGATATATCATCCAGAACAGACATATCGCAATAGGAATGGAAACCCTGGCAACCTCAAAGCGACTCAGGATTTCACTCAATTGCGGAAATAGCCGACCGAGCGCTATTCCCGCAATTATGCATAAAAACACCCACAGCGTGAGGTACTTCTCCCAGATACCAAGATGTCTGGGATCCTCAATTTTGGTCATAATTTCTCCTTACATTCCTCCGCCTGAATCCAATTCTTAGAATAAGAATCCGTAGAACCAGCCCACGATCGTCGACAACAACACAACCAACGTCACGAAAACCAATGTCTTTTTCGTTCCCATGATGCTACGGATCACCAGCATATTGGGCAGACTCAATGCCGGGCCGGCCAGGAGCAAGGCCAGCGCAGGCCCTTTGCCCATCCCGCTGCCCAATAGTCCCTGGAGTATCGGCACTTCGGTGAGCGTGGCAAAGTACATGAAAGCGCCGGCCACCGAAGCAAAGAAGTTCGCGAATAGTGTATTGCCACCAACTGATATCGCCACGAATCGCGAAGGAATGATCCCGGCATCGGTACCAGGTCTACCTAACAGGAACCCGGCGATGAGAACACCGGCAAAAAGCAGGGGTAAGATCTGCTTGGCAAAGGTCCAGGTAGAAAAGATCCATTCATTGAGTTCGTCCCTTCTGAACCAGGAAAACAACATTACGAAGAGTGTGATCAATGCGGCACCTGTCAAATACCAGTGAATGCCGTGAATTGTGTTCCAGAACCCGACAGTCTCTTCTGGCTTTGCCCAAGCCGCAAAGATCAATATCAAAACAAGCACCAGAAAATACAGGGCGTTTTGACAGAGAGAGCGCGACTTCAATCCAGATGTTTCGGCAGTTGTGAGTTCCTCATCCACGCCCTGCTTATCTTTGAAAAAAAATGACATTAGAAGACCAATGATTACAGAAAACACCACCGCTCCTATTGCGCGCGCAAGACCCAATTGAGGACCAAGTACACGCGCCGTTAGGATGATCGCCAGTACGTTTATTGCTGGACCGGCATAGAGAAAGGCAGTTGCCGGACCAATACCAGCGCCGCGGGTGTATATCCCTGCGAACATCGGCAATACGGTGCATGAACATACTGCCAGTACGCTGCCAGATACCGACGCTATGCTGTAGGCAAGGACCTTATTTGCCCTGGCCCCAAAATATTTAAAGATCGCATCTTTGGATAAGAAAACACTGATCGCACCAGCAATAAAAAATGCTGGGATCAGGCAAAAAAGGACATGCTCACGCGCATATTCCTGAACCATGAGAAAGGCTTCGATGATCGCACGCTGCAGGTTCAGCCCATTAAATGGCAGGAAATAGATACAGAGGAAAACAACAACAAATAAGAGTAACTTCTGCCAATCCTTCACTCAACGCCCCGCGTTGCTGATTGCAGAATATCTCGGGTTTTCTTCAAGTTAGCGAAAACACAATCGCCCACCAGATCTACGATATCAAAGATCGTTGAATCGGTCACTTCATACCAGACTTCGACTCCTCGCTTCTCACTCCGAACTATGTTTGCTTTCCTCAAAATGGACAGGTGATGCGAGACATTTGACTGTTCACCTCCAACAAATGGTATGATCTTACAGACGCAACAAGGACCTTCACGAAGCTTTTCGAGTATCTTAAGGCGGAGCGGATGCGCTAACGCATTGAAAACGGCTGCTTTCATCTTCAATATATCTTCCCGCATATATGAATATATTTAAATATTTACATATGTCAAGCATATTCTTTGAATGTCCTGTATTTTTGGGGGATATCAGCGTACGTGGTCTGGGCAGGATACTAGCCCCGACCCGACATCGTACTCATACGGGCTACTCGTAACCGGGCAGCGCAGATCGATGGCTGACAAACCTTCTAACAACTCCAAACTCTCAGGGTATCGGTCGTTCTCATACCGATAAAGCTGCAGCTGTATTTTGACCTTCCTGATCTGTGCCTCGCACTCAATGCTCCGCGCCCGCTCAACGGGGGTGGTGATATTTTCTGACCCGACACTTCCCTGTCCTGTATACAAAGATACTGCAATGATAACGGCGGCAGCAACGATCAGCAGAGACAAGACCAGCGCGATAATCCCAAAACCCCCATGGAGCGCCTCTTTCATCGGTAAATATAGACCTCCACGAACCAATGTCAATAACCATGAAATTGTGCTATTTACCTATTGACTTTTCCCTGGAATTAGCTATTATTAACGTCTATGGTTAAAATCATGAGTCGAAATTCAAACAATTGCAGGAGGATAGATGGACCCAATTGCTGACATGCTAACCATTATTAGGAACGGTTGCCGTGGCAAAAAGCAAGAGGTTACTGTTCCCTACTCGCGTCTGAAGACCGAAGTACTCAGGGTCATCCTCGAAGAAGGTTATATTAACAATTTCACCCTTGATGCCAAAAAGAGAAAAATCACCATCATGCTAAAATATGCTAAAAGCGGTGAATCCGTTATCAGAGATCTCGAAAGAATTTCCAAATGTTCGCGTCGCCTCTATGTTTCCAAGAAGGAAATACCGCAAGTCCTGGGCGGCCTGGGCACGGCAATACTCACAACACCAGTTGGTGTGCTGAGTGACCGCGAAGCCCGGCGCAAAGGCGTAGGTGGCGAGATCATCGCCTACGTTTACTAACGGAGGGCGCAAATGTCAAAGAATCGTTTTCGTCCGATAGTGATTCCGGAGAAGGTGAAGATCGAGGTTGCCGGCGGAAAGGTCAAGGTCACGGGACCGCTCGGTAGTTTGGCACAGAGTATCTGTCCTAAGGTGCAGGTTGTCATCGAGGACGGCAAAGTACTGGCACAGGCGCTCGAGAACACTAAACAATCAGCGGCGCAGCAAGGTACTATGAGATCTTTGATCATAAATATGGTGGACGGCGTGCTCAAGGAATTCGAGAAAACATTAATCATCGAGGGGACCGGGTACCGAGCGCAGATGAGCGGTACGGGATTACAGCTTTTCCTCGGCTACGTGAAGCCGAAAACAGTGGCCATACCCAAAGATGTAAAATGCGAACTGAAGGTCGTGAAGAGCGCGGAAAAAGGCGATCTTACCTACATTACTCTAAAGGGAATCGACAAACAAAAAGTGGGCGATACCGCGGCACTGGTAAAAAAGACGAAGAAACCTGATCCCTACAAACACAAAGGCGTTCGCTACGAAGACGAAGTACTGAAGAAGAAGATTGGCAAGCGTGCGGTAGTACAGGCATAAGGAGGAACGAGTGGCACTTCGCGGCAGAAAGAAACGGCACCTGAGCATCCGAAAGAAGATGACCGGCACTAACGATCGTCCTCGGTTGTGTGTTTTTCGTAGCAACCGGGCAATATACGCGCAGGTTATTGATGACACAAAACAGAAGGTTTTGTTCTCATGCTCCTCAGCAAATTTGAAAGATATCAAAGGCAAGAAGAAAACAGAAGTTGCGGCAGAAGTTGGCAAGATGATCGGCAAACTCGCCATCGATAAAGGCATAAAACAAATAGCATTCGACCGCGCCGGCTACAGATACCACGGCCGGGTCAAGGCGCTTGCTGATGGCGCCCGTGCTGCAGGATTGAAATTTTAGAAGGAGGTTTGGTGTTAGAGACTTCGCCATTCATTGAGAAACTTATCGAATTGAAGAGAGTCTCCAAGGTAGTAAAAGGAGGAAAGAGATTAAAGCTCTACGCATGCGTCGTCGTGGGTGACGGAACTGGAAGCGTTGGTGTCGGCCATGCAAAATCATCTGAAGTAGCTCCAGCGATCAGAAAGGCAACCGAAAGCGCTAAGAAGAATATGATGAAAGTCGATGTCACAGAGGGTACTATCTTGCATACGGTAACCGGGAAGTTCTGCGCCAGTCATGTCATGCTCAAACCTGCGCTCACCGGTACGGGTATCATCGCCTCGAGCGCGGTTCGCGCCGTCTGTGATGCCGCGGGCATCAAAAACATTCTCACCAAGTCCCTGGGTTCACACAACCCGACGAATCTCGCTCGTGCCACCATAAACGGACTGAAATCCATACGTTCTGTTGCCGAAGTGGCAGATATGCGTAATAAACCAATCGAGTATTTCATGAGGAAAAAGCATGAAAAAGTTGAAAATAACATTGAAGAAAAGCCTGATTGACAAACAGAAAAAACACAAATTGACATTGAAGGCCCTTGGCTTGACGACGATCGGCAAAACAAGAATATTCCCGGATAACAAGGCAATACGCGGTATGGTAAATCAAGTGTCTTACATGGTGGAAGTAGAGGAAGTCAAACATGAAACTGAATGAAATCGGCCCGGCAAAGGGAGCTACGAAGAAACCGAAAAGAATCGGTCGCGGTCCAGGTTCCGGACACGGGAAAACTTCCACGCGCGGACACAAGGGGCACAAAGCGCGTTCCGGATTTCGCAACAAACTCGGGTTCGAGGGTGGGCAGATGCCTCTGGCAAGGAGAATACCAAAGCGCGGTTTTACGAATATATTCAAAGCGGAATATGAGATAGTGAATCTAGATGTGTTGAGCAAGTTTGAACCCAATACTGAGATCACACCGGAATTCCTCAAAGAAAAGGGCATAGTAAAAGGCAAACACAAGTTAAAGGTACTCGGCGATGGAG
The DNA here is from genome assembly GCA_029858255.1 of candidate division WOR-3 bacterium. NCBI lineage: Bacteria > Pseudomonadati > Caldifarciminota > Caldifarciminota bacterium. The sequence continues at coordinate 14,879 of JAOUFJ010000003.1, forward strand.
AACTTTCTGCCCCACTCACGGTCAAGGCTCATAAATTCTCAAAATCGGCACGTGAAAAGATCTTAAAAGCTAAGGGCAACGTAGAGCAGATATCATGATTTCAACATTCGGTAATATTTTCAAAGTACCCGAGCTAAAGAAAAAACTTCTCTTCACCCTGTTTGCGGTCGCCGTATACAGACTTGGAGCCCACCTGCCGCTGCCTGGAATAAATGCCCAGGCACTTGGTATGTTGATGCAGCAGCTGAAGCAGCAAGGGTCGATCTTCGGCATGTACGATATCTTCGTCGGGGGAGCGCTGTCGCGTGCGGCAATACTGTTTTTGGGGGTCATGCCTTATATCTCCGCATCGATCATATTCCAGCTGCTGGGTTCTGTTTTTCCACAAATAGAAAGGCTACAGCGTGACCAGGCGGGCCGCAGAAAAATAACGCAATATACAAGATATCTCACGGTAGGTCTAGCTGCTTTTCAAGCGATCAGCATATCCATATTCCTGGAGAGCCAGAAGTTCTCGGGCCCGACCGGAGTCATACCGATTGTCTTCGACCCGGGCTGGGGATTCAGACTTACCGCCATGCTGACGCTGACGTGTGGTGCAATCTTCGCCATGTGGATCGGCGAGCAGATCACTGAAAAAGGAATCGGTAACGGCATCTCTTTTCTCATCTTCATCGGATGCCTCGAAGAATACCCAGGCTACTTCCTGCGGACCGTACAACTCGTCATGACCGAAGGCCTTTCCATCATAAACCTTATCCTGGTTATTCTGATCATGGTCCTGATCGTAGCCGCGGTGGTCATCATGACCCAGGCCACACGCCGCATCCCGGTTCAGTATCCAAAGCGGATCGTCGGCCGCAAAATGTACGGTGGGCAGTCGACGTTTTTGCCTTTGAGGGTTAACACAGCGGGTGTAATACCGATCATTTTTGCGCAAGCACTCGTGGTATTCCCGGGTACGGTTGCCGCCTACGTCCCTGCATTTAAAGGGCTCACCGAAGTCTTCAGACCAGGATATTTCCTGTATGATATTGTATTCTTTTCGCTGATCGTTTTCTTTACATACTTCTATACTTCGGTTGTCTTTAATCCTGTTGAACTATCTGACAACATGAAGAGGTACGGCGGATTCATTCCGGGTATACGTCCCGGTCCGAAAACGGCGTATTACGTCGATAGTGTTCTATCGAAAATAACCTTGCCGGGTGCGTTGTTTCTTGGTTTCATCGCGCTGGTACCATGGTATTTGATAAACTTTCTCAACGTACCTTTCTACTTTGGCGGAACGACGCTGTTGATTATCGTCGGCGTTGCCCTGGATACGTTACAGCAGATCGAATCGCAGTTGATGATGTACCACTATGAAGGATTCATGAAACGCGGCAAAATCCGGGGCAGACGATGAGAATCATCCTGTTCGGTCCTCCAGGTGTCGGCAAAGGAACCCAGGCGCAGGCGCTCGCGGAGAAGTTCAATCTAGTCAGGCTCTCCACCGGAGATCTGTTGCGTGAGGAAATATCACTGAGCAGCCCCATCGGCAGAAAAGTCGAGCAGTTCCTCAGGAAAGGCCATCTGGTCCCCGATGATATCATGCTTGAGATCATCGATAATATCCTTATCGAAAACAAGGATAGAGACCTACTCTTCGACGGATTTCCAAGGAATCTAAATCAGGCACACAGCCTGGAGAGAAGCCTGGCTCAAATGGAACAGGGAATCAGTATCGCATTCGAAATGCATCTTGAAGAAGATGAACTCGTGAAGCGACTGATGAACCGGAGGTATTGTCCGAGGTGCGAACGAATATATAACTTGATTACAAACCCTCCAAAGAAGGATGGGGTATGCGATGACGACGGTGTGAAACTGGTAACGAGAGAAGATGACACGGCAGAGGTTATTAAGAAAAGACTGAAGATTTACGAAGATGAAACACGCCCACTGGTGAATTATTATAAATTACTCAATGTCTACAAACAGATCGACGCCCGGGGAAATCAGGATGAAGTGTTAAACAGAATAACTGAAATAGTCAATGCCTATCTCAATAGCAAATGCACAAGCAATTGAAAGCATCAGGGCCGCCGGTCGCATCATTGATGAAATATTCAAACGGATCGACAAAATGGATCTAAGGCGAATGAAAACTCTGAATCTCAATGACCGGATCGACACCCTCATCAGGGAGAACGATGCTTCACCGGCTTTTCTCAATTACCGTGGCTTTCCAAAGAGCTGTTGTATTTCTCTGAACAACGAAGTCGTGCACGGAATTCCTGACAGCCGGAGAATCGAAGACGGTGATATTGTCAAGATCGACGTTGGTGTCAATTACCACGGGTACATTGCCGATGCCGCCCGCACTTTTCCGGCCGGCAGTATATCGCCTGAAGTCCAGCAAATGCTGGAGGTCACGAAGCAGGCTCTGAGAAATGGTATAGCTGCCGCAAAACCCGAAAACAAGATTTCGGATATTTCACGCGCCATTCAGACTACCGTCGAAGAAAAGGGCTACAGCGTAGTGCGCGAACTTACCGGTCATGGGATTGGCAAGAATCTTCACGAAGAACCGGCCATCCCCAACTTCGTAAACAGCGGCCCTGAGTTCTTTATCAAACCAGGCATGGCCCTTGCCATAGAGCCGATGGTTAATATGGGAAAACATGACGTTTTCACTGCACCGAACCGCTGGACCATAATGACCCGCGACAATTCACTTTCATGTCACTATGAAGACACGATCCTGATACTCGAAGACGGCAATCTGAACCTGACCAAAATCGTGGAGAACTAAGAAATGGCACGAAAAGACCTGATTCAAACCGAAGGCACAATAATCGAGACACTGCCCAATGCCATGTTTCGCGTTGAATTGGACAACGGACACAAAGTCCTCGCCCACGTATCAGGCAAAATGAGGATGAGCTACATCAAGATTCTGCCCGGTGACCGCGTGCTGCTTGAACTGACCCCATACGACCTGTCTCGCGGCAGAATCGTCTGGCGTTATAAATGATTACAAAAAGGGTTGATTTTTTGGGCAAAATGGTTATAATAAGAGTTTGTAGGAGGAATATTGAAGGTTAAGGCATCAATCAAGAAAAGATGCGCATCTTGTCGAGTCATAAAGAGAAAAGGTGTCGTGATGATAATTTGCAGGAATCCCCGACACAAACAACGTCAGGGATGATGGCAGGCGCCGGGGTAAGATTTGAGATGCAGAGAAATATCACCGCATGAGATTCACTGACCATCTACTCCCGACTGCTAACCGCTGTTATTCTAAGGAGGTTTATGGCAAGAATTGCTGGTGTTGACCTGCCGCCGAACAAAAAGGTGGAATACGGGTTGACTGCGATTTTTGGAATAGGTCTGAGCACAGCTCAAAGAATCGTCGGTCAAATTGGCATTGATCGCACTAAACGCATCAAGGACCTGACCGACGACGAGGTGACAAAAATAAGAAAATTGCTCGAAGCCGAATACCGGGTGGAAGGTGCATTGCGCGCCGAAATAGCGGCTGACATTAAACGATTGATTGACATCGGCTGCTACCGCGGAACAAGACACAAGGTTGGATTACCTGCACGTGGACAACGGACAAGGACAAATGCTCGTACGCGAAAAGGGAGAAAGAAGACCGTTTCTGTTTACAGGGGACCACGAGGAGAACGTAAGTGAAAAAGCCAATCAGAACACCGAGACGCAAGAAAGGCACGCGAGCTGAGTCAACCGGCATTGCTAGCATCTTCGCTACATTTAACAATACAATTGTGTCAATTACTGACACTAAAGGCAACGTGCTTTGCTGGTCCTCGGCGGGGCGAATCGGATTCAAGGGTACCAAAAAGGGTACCGCCTACGCCGCCGCAAAGTGTGCTGACGCCGCGGCTCGGGAAGCCCAGGCATTAGGCGTGAGGAAGGTTGAAGTGCGCATCAAGGGCCCAGGACCCGGCCGGGAGGCCGCAATCCGAACCCTGCAAACGGTTGGCTTAACGATAACCGCCATAAAGGACGTGACTCCACTTCCGCATAACGGCTGTAAACCACCGCGCAGAAGGAGGATATGATGGCACGCTACATTGGTCCGAAATGTAAGATATGCCGGCGCGAGGGTGAAAAACTCTTTCTACGAGGCAGCCGTTGCTACACCGACAAGTGTGCTTTCACACGCAGGGGTTATCCTCCAGGTACACACGGACGCGTGGGAAGGAGGAAACTCACTTCGTATGCAACGCAACTTCGCGAGAAGCAGAAGGTCAAGGCGGTCTACGGTATACTTGAACAGCAGTTCCGAAAAACATTCGCCATGGCGGCAAGAATTTCCGGAAACACCGGTGAGAACCTGCTGTCATTGCTGGAAAGGCGTTTAGATAATGTGGTCTACCAACTGGGTATTGCTGCTTCACGCACCCAGGCACGCCAACTTGTCAGGCATGGACATATAATGGTCAACGGGAAGAAAGTAGATATTCCTTCGTATGTCGTTAAAACCGGGCAAGAAATCAAACTGGTCGACAAACAGAAAAAGAATCCCGAGGTGCTCAAATCACTCGAGGAGCGTGATCTTGAAAGGATCGTCGGCTGGCTGAAGATCGACAGAGATACATTCACCGGTACAGTGCTGAGATATCCCAAACGCGACGACATAACCTTGCCGATCCAGGAAAGTTTAATCATTGAATTCTATTCAAAGTAGAGGGGAACTATGACACTAAAACCGCTGGTCATGCCGAAAAGTGTCGAAATCGACAAGGAAGCGACCAACGACATTTTTGGCCGTTTCATGCTCTCACCGCTTGAGCGTGGCTTTGGCGTTACTCTAGGAAATTCGCTACGCAGAGTGCTCATGTCATCGATACAAGGAGCAGCTATTACCCGGATAAGAATCGAAGATATTCTCCAGGAATTCTCTGCCATCCCAGGCGTCTATGAAGATGTCATACAGATTATCCTGAACCTCAAGAAGGTACGGGTCAAACTACTTTCTGATGAACCAAGCAATCTCTACCTGAAGGTCAAAGCAAGGAAAGAGTATCTGGCTGAAAACATAGAAAAGAATCCAAACGTGATCATCGCCAATCCTGATCAGAAGATCCTGACCGTCACGGATACCAAAGTCAATTTCACGTTGGAAATGTTTGTGGAGGCCGGTCGCGGCTACGCACCATCCGAAATGCTCAAGCATGGCGAAGTACCGGTTGGTACTATCTTTCTCGACGCCATCTTCTCACCCGTGCTCGCCGTCAACTTCGACGTCACTACAACACGAGTGGGTACCAGAACAGACTACGACCATTTGATTCTCGATGTGAAGACCGATGGCACGATTACTCCGGTCGAAGCGTTGGTGGAAGCATCGGGGCTCATGAAACACCATCTCTCTTTCTTTACAAGTCTCGGTGTGGAACCGCAATTCTCTTCCAAGGAACAGCTCGATGCCGAGCACCGGAGGATCAGAGAAATTCTGAAACGCAGCATCGACGAGCTCGAAATATCAGTAAGAGCCTCCAACTGCCTCAAAGAAAAAGACATCAAGACAATAGGTGAATTGGTCAAGAAAAGCAGCAAGGAATTGCTGAGCTACGAGAATTTCGGGCGAAAGTCGCTTAAAGAATTAGAGAAGAACCTCGCCAAAGTCGGACTCCACCTGGAGATGGATGTCAACAAATATCTGAAAGAGGACATATAACACCATGAGACACGGAAACCGCGTAAAGAAGCTCGGCAGGACAAGGGAGCACCGCCGTGCGCTTATGAAGAATCTCTGCCGCTCATTGTTTATCTTCGAGAAGATAAAGACGACACTGCCCAAAGCAAAAGCAACGAGGCAGGTGGCCGAGCGCCTCATCGAATTCGCCAAGAGAAACGATCTTTCGGCAAAAAGGCATATCTACCGCTATATTCCGGACCACAAGCTCGTAAAAATAATCTGCGAGGAAATCGGACCCAAGTTCACTGAGCGCGCCGGTGGTTATACGAGGATATACCGGATAGGGCCACGCCTCGGCGATGGCGCGGAAATGGCGCTGTTGGAACTTGTAGAACAAAGCGATGCAGCCGTGATTTCGCAAAGAAGAAAATTGATCGAAAGACGACAATTGGCTGAGACCAAGAAAGAGAAGAAACCAAAGGAAAAGAAGGTCAAAGAAAAAAAATCAAAAACCAAACCAGAGGAAAAGAAAGAAGAAAAGAATATAAAACCCAGAAAATCAACAAAAACAAAGAAAACAAAGAAAAAATCCAAGTAGCGGCCCGGTGCTCATTCGGTCATGGGATATCCCCGGCACATTAGTTAACTACATCCCTCTATCATGAACGCACCCGTGAGAGCGTTGTCGTTACTCTGTACTCTTTTGATTTGTGTAACCTGCACACGCCACGCGGCTATGGAGAGAGAACCTGTCTTTACCACGCAGAAACCACAACATGAATTCCGGAGGGGCATGTGGGTACGGGCCGCCTCGACCGCGTCGCCCGACTCGATATCTCGTATCATGCAGATCGCAGGACAAATGAAGATCACCGACATCTTTGTACAAGTGGTCGTAGGCGGCTATGCATATTATAATTCGGACTTACTCCCGCGCAGCCAATATCTTTCGAAAATATCAGATCCGGATTATGACCCGCTCGATTCGCTGATCAGGGCGTGCGCGAGCACGCACATACGGGTTCACGCATGGGTGAATACGCTTTTGTACTGGTCGTTGTCCGAACCACCGGATTCACTCAGCCATGTGCTTTACCAACACCCGGAATGGCTCATTCGCGATGTCAATAATCGCTCCATGGCTGATTATCCTTACCGCAAATGGAAGAATCTACGCCTGGAAGGCCTGTACCTCGACCCTGAAAACCCGCAGGTTGTCACGTTTGTTCAAAGTGTATGTACAGAGATTGCATCGCGTTATCCGGTTGATGGTATTCATCTTGATTTCATCAGATACCCTGGTGTGCTATGGGGGTTGCCCGCCATCGACGAAACGGCAGTGCTCGCTGGTATCGAGGCGGAGACTGCATCGTGGTGTAACCTAGTACAATATGGACGCATGAGGTTGTATCAACGCTGGCAGTTCTGGAACGCCTGGCGCCTTACGCAAGGCCGTCAATACACGATAGCACGGATCGTCAGCGGCATAAATAATGCACTGAAGGAAAAAGCGATCAATGAGGATTGTCGCCTATCAGCAGCGGCCTTTGCCAATCCGGCCCTCTATAAGTATTCATTCGCGCAAAACTGGGCCGAATGGCCAGCCGAAATGTTCATGCCCGTGATAATGTCATACACACCTGACACCTCGCTGTTCCGTGATTATGTTGACTATGCTCTCTTCCACCGTCCCGACGCCCTCATTGGCATCGGGTTCCTGTGGCCTGGCATGGCATATATATCACAGATGCAGGAGCAGATAGTGATAGAGGCAGGTGGCCGTGGAGTTTGTTATTTCGATTTTGCCGCCATTGACACAACGGTCGATCTCCTTGCCGGCCAAACCGGTTCCGTCTCTGAAGTGAACGAAAATCTGCTGAATCAAAGTTCAAGAAACGACCCGGTGCCTGATGCTTACGAAGATGAACCACCCGCCGTCCTCGTCACCGGGGGCACCAATTCCTACACCTGGAACAGAGCCCTCTATTTCGCTGCGTTCCTCCTATCTCTTTCCATGAACCCTGACCGCGACCTCGGTCGAATGGGTATCGGAAGGGATCAGTTCCTCCACCTCGTCTTTAACGACGTTGCCGCGTTCGAATACCTGAACAGTAAGATCTTCCCGTTGGGCGATGAATTGATCCGACCACCCACAAGATCGATCAGTTACAGTTTCATACCGTGGAGCGACGGAGATTCGCTTTCGTTGATTCAGAGGGCGAGCGAAATGAGCGCTTATCTGAACGATACCATTCTTTATCCGTTTGCTGCCGATGTCCTGGCCAGAGCAGCGTTTACGGCTCTACCCCACACCAATGAGGTGATCCGCACACTGACCGGGATCTATGCTTTTACGGTCGACACGGTATATGATGGTGGAGAGAAGATCAGCAGATTCGGATTATCACCTGATCTCCAGCCGGTTTATCTCAACTGGACGATAAAAAGCAGGTTCGGAGAAATCATTGAAAATGCTCAGCAGTTTGGCGAATAGCAAACGGGAGAATATATGTTTGAAAAACTGAAATCAATACTGACGAAAGTCGATGCCGAGTACGCCGACATACGTCATGAAGTCAAGAATGTAATAAAGATCGCCTTCAATGGCAGAGAGTTGACCGAAATTGGGAACAATACGACAGATGGTTATGTTTTGCGGATCCTGAACAAGGGAGGCTACGCGTCTATCTCTTTCACCAGCCCTGAGCAGCATGAGAAAGCCCTGGCAACCGTGTCGGAAAACGCACATCTGATGTCCAGGTCCGCTAAGAAACCAGTGGTTTTCAAGAAGACCCCGGTCGTCAAAGATTATTACTCACCAAAACTCGAGGAAGACCCGCGCAAGGTCGCAATCGACGAGAAACTTCAGCTGACCAAAAAGTACAACGATATCATCCTGGCTACCGATAAAATCACCACGACCAGTGTTGCATACGCCGAACTATACCGGGATAAACATTTCCTGAGTACTGAAGGCAGCGAAATAAGGGAAGAATTGATAACAACACGTATCAGCGGGCTGATCACCAGCCGTGACGGGAAACTCATTCAGAACGTGCGCGTGGCGGCTGGCGGAAGCAATGGTTTCGCGGTTCTTCGGGACCGTGAGGATGAATTCGAAAAACGCGCCGGCATCGCCGTGGACCTTCTCAAGGCGCAGCCCATGCAGGGTGGTTGCTACAACGCTATCGTTAATCAGAGTCTGGGCGGCGTGTTCACGCACGAGGCCTTCGGTCACTTCTCAGAAGCCGACATTATCGAAAACAATCGTTCCGTGAGGGAAAGAATGAAGATCGGTGCGAAGCTCGGCAATGAAACAGTTAATATCGTCGACGACCCGACGATGCTCAGCCAACTGGGGCATTACCGCTATGACGACGAGGGTGTTGCTGCCTGCCGGACTTCTTTGCTCAAGAATGGCGTCCTCGTCGGCCGATTGCACTCGCGAAGGACCGCCGCAGCTTTCGAGGAACCGGCGAATGGCCATTGTGTCGCTGAGGACTACCGTTACGCCCCAATAATCAGGATGGGCACGATCTTCATTGAACCAGGCAAGAACACGCTCGAGGAACTACTCGCCCAATTAGGCAATGGCTACTATCTACTCGACGCAAAAGGCGGCCAGACAAGCGGCGAGAACTTCACCTTTGGTGCCCAGTACGGTTATATCGTGAAGAACGGGAAAATAGGTGCAATGGTGCGTGACATCAACATCTCCGGCAATCTTTACCAGACACTGAATAGCATTACGGCAATCGGGGGTGACTTGAAACTGAGCGAGGTTGGTGGCTGTGGCAAAGGGCAGAAAAACATTCGTTCCTGCCACGGCACTCCGCATATGCTGATAAACAATTTGATCATTGGGGGATCGTGAAATGGAAGAATTAATAAAAAAAGCAGAATCACAGAGCGACCAGGCCGAAGTATATTCTCTGGAACACCAACAGAATGATGTCGAATTTGAAGACGGCATACTGAAGGATATCAAGAGCGCAATGCAGGCCGGCATCACCTTACGAATGATACAGAACAAAAAGTTGGGTTTTGCCTACACGCGCAACATCAAAGATAAAGAAACCCTGATCCAGAACGCAAAGCGAGCTCTCGCCGGCGGCGTCGATGCGAGCTATGATTTCCCTTTTACAAAAAAGGTATCATCGCTGGACAGCTACGATCCTGCTATCGACCGGACAACAAGCACGATACTTGCCGATGAATGCAGCCGGATACATGATTACCTGAAGAACAAAACAGAAGGGCAGGTCAATGTTGATACCGGAACGGCAGTAACCAGGATACACATCGTGAATTCAGCGGGCACGGATCTTAAAACACAGAGTTCTCATTACTACATCACAGTTGCGATAATGTACCCTGGTTCAGCAACTAGTGTACATCGTTCGTTGGAATTCAAGAGTTTTAAGAAGGTAGAGTATTCATTCTTGGACAATCTGGTCAAACTCTACAGCAAGAGTGAGAGAGAGATCGATAAGGCTCATGGCCGCATGAAGATCCTTTTCATGCCGGAGGCCATGTACACCCTTACGTGGCGTTTGCAGAGTGCGACCAGTGGCGAGTCTCTTTATCACAAGCAATCACCGCTTGCCGACAGCCTTGAAAGCAAGATATTTGACGAAAAAATCTCCATCATCAACAATCCACTCGACGACGAATATCCTGGTGCCCGGGCCTTTGATGATGAAGGTGTCGAATCCCGGGAAATGGTGATCATTGACAAAGGAACGCTCCGGAATTATTACAATGACCTTTATTACGCGGCAAAATTGCAGGCTGAACCAACAGGTAACGGCTACAAGACCTCACGCTGGGGCAGTGACACGCTTTCAACAAAACCGGCGCCTGCACTGAGTCACATCATGATTAAACCAGGCAATACTGAATTCTGGCAACTCGTCGAGAAAATTGACCGGGGCATCGTTGTCTGCGGGGCGCTGGGAGCTGACAGCGGTAACATATCAAACGGAGATTTCTCGATCGGGCCGTCACCCGGTCTCTATGTCGAGAAGGGTGAGATCGTTGGCAGGATCAAAGATGCAATGATTGCCGGCAATCTATATTCGGTCATGAAGCGTGTGGTAGATATCGAGAACCAACTCCATCCGGCATATACTGGTTACTACCCGGCCGTTCTCTTCGACGAGATGCATATAGCCACGAAAACCTGACGATCTACTATAACCGGCCCTCAGTCAACCTGCAGACCGCAAGAATCAGAGGCAGAATTTCTATCTTGTATATGTTGACCGTCATCGTATAACATTCCTCATCTGATCATGGCTGATGTGCTACATTTGTGAACATTCCATTTGATTTGCAGGTGCATAACAGGTCAAGCGTTGAACGATAACAAGGGAGTGAAAAAGGACTTGTGTTGCGGCATTTTTTACAATATAATGCCGGATGCAATCGATGTTTCCGTTTGTTGGTGAAGCTTTATCCCTGTTAACAGCAGTCGTCTGGGCGCTGGCGGTTACATTATTCAGAAAGAGCGGTGAAACCGTTCATCCCCTCGCCCTCAACGTGTTTAAAAATATACTGGCGCTCGTGCTGCTCATACCGACGATCTGGCTCTTTGGTCAGACCCTCTGGCTTCAAGCATCGACCAGGACATATGTTATCTTGTTTCTCAGCGGCGCGGTAGGCATAGGTATTGGCGACACGCTCTTTTTCCAGAGTCTGAACAGGCTGGGTGCGGGGTTGACAGGGATCGTGGTCTGCATGTACAGCCCGTTCATCATTGCATTTTCACATATCTGGCTGCACGAGAGCCTTGCCCAACTGCAGCTCTTCGGCGTGCTACTCATCATCTTCGCTGTCTTGTTCACGACCGTACACAAGACATCACGGAGCGACATGCCGGCGCGGCCGTTCTTGGCCATTATTTATGGTGTTCTCGCATCCGCGGCAATGGCCGCCGGCGTAGTTTTGATGAAACCGCTACTCGGTAAGTATCCGGTTGTATGGGTAGCGGAAATTCGGCTTTTGGGAGGCATGGCTGCGTTAGCCATTATATTATTAATACATTCTGGCAGAAAACGAATATTGGCATCTCTTATGAGAACGAGTAACTGGCGCTACACTTTGAGCGGTTCACTTCTGGGGGCATACGTTTCAATGGTCTTATGGATCGCCGGGATGAAATACACGCAGGCATCAACCGCCTCGGCGCTGAATCAAACTAGCACAATATTCATCTTCATATTCGCCGGGTTACTCTTGAAGGAACCAGTAACAGCACGCCGGGCTGTGGGGATCGCCATCGCTTTCGTCGGCGCTTTTCTTGTGTCAATCTTCAAGTAGGCACGAGCGTTATTCTGACCCGCGCGTCATTCGAAAAGTGCGTGAACGAAATCCGCGGGTTCGAACTCAACGATATCCTCAATACCCTCTCCAATGCCGAGGTATAATACCGGTAAATGCAGCTCGTTGGAGATAGGTATGATCGCACCGCCCTTTGCCGTGCCATCGAATTTTGTCAGTATCAAACCATTCAGACTGATACCCTCGGTAAAGATCCTTGCCTGTTGGATTGAATTCTGTCCCAGCGTCGCGTCTACAGTCAGAAGATTATAGTCGGGCCCACCGGCTTTGAATTTTCTGATCACACGCAGAATTTTTTTCAACTCTTCCATCAGATCTGTCCTTGTATGCAATCTGCCCGCAGTATCGACGATCACATAGTCGATCTTTTTCGAGCTGGCTTTGGCAACCGCGTCAAAAACGACCGAAGCCGCATCCTGGCCCTTTTGCGAACCGACCATCTCCACGCCTATCCTCCGTGCCCATATTCCGAGCTGCTCGTGTGCAGCGTCCCGATATGTATCACCACTCGCCATGAGCACCGATCCTCGCCGAACGTAGAGATTGGCTAATTTCGCTACGGTAGTAGTCTTGCCTGAACCATTCACACCACTCACCATTATGATATACGGCGGCGACCCTGCGATCTCAGGTTTCGGAAGACTCAACAACCTGATCATTTCTTCCTTCAACGCCGTCAGCGCATCGCCCTTTTTCTTCTGTATTCTCTGGAGGATGACCGATGTATACTGAATGCCAACATCGGCCTGGATCAAAGTATCCTCAATGACATCTGGTGAAGCGTCTCTTGTAGCCGAGAACGCTTGCCTTATTTTCGCAAGTTTACCAACTAACGTGCTGAACATCACCTTATATCAGTATTACGGTGGATATTCCCCGGTGCTATTCTTCCAGCGCGGTTATCTTCTCCAGGTCCGCAAGTCGTGCTGAGATCACCTTGCTTTCCCTCGGTTTCTCCATGGTCAACCCGTAAAGATAATCCGCATATTCCATTGTCGCGCGATTGTGTGTGATGATCACTACTTGTGTTCTCTGCGAGAGATCACGCAGGAACTTATTGAACCTCACCACATTGATGTCATCGAGTGGTGCATCGATCTCGTCCAGGATGCAGAATGGAGCGGGTTTGACTAAATAGAACGCCAGGAGAAGACTGATCGCAAGCAGCGTTTTCTGACCACCTGATAGCTGGTTAATGGTCTTCAGTTTTCTACCCATCATGCGTACTACTATTTCCACCTTGCTTGCCAGCGGATTTTCCGGATCGGTCAATATCAAATCCGCCTGCCCATCCTCAAAGAAATTCGCAAAAACGTAATTGAATTCTTTCCTGACATGCGCAAAGACTTCATTGAAGCGATCACGCGCCCGCTGATCTAACTCCTCAATCGACCGCAGGAGATTCTTCTTAGCGGCAATAATATCATCCCTCTGCCCGAGAAATTCGTCCAATCTTTTCTTCTCTTCTTCATAAGCCTGCAAGCTCAAGGGATTGACTTCTCCAAGTTTTTCTATTCTCCCCCTTACTTCCGAGAGCCTGCTTCCGGCATCGGGCATCTCCTCCTCAGGAACATGGTCGTCGAGGACGATGCCGAATTCCTCATCAGCCTTATGCTTCAAATCATCACGGCGGTGGTTCTTCTCGAACAGCTGATATTTCAATTGCATTATCTGATCCTGCAAGATTTCATGGTCCTTCTGTTTTTGAGCCAATTGGTCATAAACGAGACCCTGTCTTTTGCTGTATTCGGCAAGTAGCTGGTCAGGTAATTGTGCTTCTTGCGTCAACCTCTCCTGCCTTTTTCGATTGAGCTCTTCTTTCAGGTTATTGATAGCTTCATTCAATTCACTGATATTGACAGGTAGCGTCTGTTCTCGTAATGCGTTGATATCAGATTCCGCAGCATTTATTTCACTCTCGATCTGCGCTATAGAGCTGGCAATACTTTCATTCTTTCCCTCCAGGACCGCCTTTTCAGTTGCAATTTTATTCATTTCAGAAACCGCCGTGTCGATCTGAATTTTCTTCTGCTTCATGCTTTCAAAGAGCTGCAGATTCCCCTTTATCAGGTCAGCCTTTTCGGCTTGAAGCTGTTCAATATTACGTTCCGCCGCCTCTATATTCCTGCTAATCGAATCGATCTCCCGCACCAGCGTTTCGCGATCCTCTTTTATATTGACCAGTTCTGATTCCCGCTTACCGAACTCCTTCGTTGTATCTTGCAGTTTTAAAGAACATTCTGATTTTCTGACATTGATCGTAAACAGCGCATTACGGGTATCATCGATATGCTGTTTTATCTCCTCAAGCTCAGCGTTCATGCGTTTTTTCTCTTCGGTCATGAACAGGACTTCATTGCGAAGTGCTTCGATTTTACCCTTGTATTCTTCCAGACTCTGGGTGATTTTGAAATATCCAACCTCGCCCCTCTCCACAACGATCGTGCCGCCTCTGAAAAGAACGCCATTTCCAGTTACAAAACCAAATTCAGGATATTGTTTAGAAAAATCGACTGCCTTGGTGTAATCTTCGACGAAAAAGTAATTCTTCACATAACGCACCAGCGAATCCGGCGCCGATCTAAATTCTACAAAATCGCCTATCGGTATTGCCCCCGGCATATCCAGGTCGGTCGACTTCTCTGAAGATAACCTCATATCGATGAAACCGAAGCGTCCTTCCGGGCAGTTCATTAGATCGTCTACACTATAATCCTTGAGCAGATAGAAACTCAGAAGATCGCCGAGACAGAGGTCTATCACCGACTCTTTTCCCTCGGCAACCTCAATATTGTCTTTGAACATCCCGACCACCCTGCCACCAAACCTCTGCTCTATTTCCCTCTTGCCTTCAACGTGGAGCCGTCGATTGAACATATCGATCATAACCCGGCAGTCATTAATTGCATCACTGCGCGCTTTCAAATTATCATCGATTTCATTCAACGTTTTTTCTAATGCGGCCATGTTGTCGTGCAAAACCTTCAATTCATTATCAGCCTCATCCTGCTGTTTAACGATTATGGCTAACTCACGATCGAGCTCCTTCCGGCTGTGCCGGTACTTCTCGAGTTCATCATTCTGCTGCGAAAGCTCGTCGGCCATTCGTGATAACACGCCTTCTTTGTTATCTTTGTCATATTTCAGTGTTGATATATTACTCTGTGCAACAATGATGCTATTTGCGGCATCCGAAATCTTCTTCTCGCTTTCTCTATAGGATTTCTCCAAAGAAAAGTATTCCTCATTCTCGGCATCGAGTTTTTCACGTATACCGCTCATTCCCGACCGGACATCACCGAGTCTCGCGTCGATCTTCTTGCGTTCTTCTTCTGCTTCAGTCAACCGCTTGCGATTGTTGTTTACAACTTCTTCCTTTTCCTTAATGCTGGTGAGTATTCTTTCGGAGAGAATCGTCTTGGTCCTGACCTCTTTCTCTTTCTCATCGATCTGATTCTGCAAAGCGTCGATAGTGTTTATCAACTGGGACATTTGTGAAAGGTTTTCCTTCTTTTCGCTCTCGACATTCTCGATCTCTTTTTTCAGCTTCTCACGCTCCTCTTCCAGTTGCTTTATTGTATGCAGCAAAGTCTGCCGGGCAGATTCCTGCGCATCTATTTTGCCCTGAATTGTTTTGATGTCTCCGAGCGCCTCCTTGAGTTCATTGACCATGATATAGAGCTTAAGAGTCTTGTACTCTGCCCTCAATTCGTTATACAAACGGGCCTGACGCACCTGCCTTTTCAAACCTCTCAAACCCCGCTGCATCTCGCCGATGATATCCTCAAGCCTCAGTAGATCCTGCTCCGTGGCCACAAGACGGCGCCTGGTTTGCTCTTTCCTCTCCTGGTATTTAAGGATACCGGCGACATCATCGAACATCTCCTTGGTATTACCGTGTACGATCCGCTCAACCTCTGCCAGTTCGAGAAAAGAATAGGTCAAGGCACCTGAATTGAGAAACAAGGCCTGTATATCCTGTAGACGGCATTTGACCCTATTGAGAAAGAACTCACTTTCGCCGGTTTTGTAGAAACGCCGCTTGATCTCGAACTCGCTGCCGAATTGCGGGAAATAATCTTCATTATCTATTGTCACCGCGACCTCGGTGAAGTTCGCGTCCTCGTTGGTATCGGCAGACACATATATCAAATCCTCGATCCTCTCACAACGCAGAGCCTTCATGCTCTGCTCGCCGAAAACCCAGCGTAACGCATCGAATATGTTCGATTTACCACTGCCGTTAGGACCGACGAACGCAGTCACACCGGTGTTCAATAATACTTTTGTTTCCTCACGAAAAGATTTGAAACCGTAGAGCTTTATTTCTTTAATTTTCATCTGATTCCTTCATCACGATCCTGGCTAAGATTCCTCGCCGAGATAAATTTCCCGTTCCAGAAAAGGATGGTAATCGCTCCACTGTTTGTTCTGACCACGATGTCTTGAGTAAATCTGCCTCATCATTTCTATTTTTGAATCAAGGTTATCCGCATAATGTAACACCAGGGCTTCAGGAAACAAAGGTTGTTTCGGAGATCCCCATTCCTTTTCACCGTGGTGAGATAAGATCATATGCAGTATCTTCAACCTGAGATCGCCGGGAAAACCGGGAATGTGCCTGAGGCGCTCAGCAACCATCTCGCTACCAATCACGATGTGGCCGAGCAATCTTCCGCGGTCTGAAATGTTGATACTTCTTTTGTAGGTGTATTCTTCGATCTTACCGATATCATGCAAAATACCGCCGGTGATCAGCAAATCTACATTCAGGAAGTCATAAACCGATTGTATTTTCTTAAGCACCCTGAGTACACTCAGGGTGTGAACGGCAAGACCACCGAGATAGGCATGATGAACTCTCTTGGCAGCAGGTGCCAGGCGAAACAGTATCATGAATTCATTATCGTCAAAGAAAGAATCCAGGAGCTTGCGTAAGCTCGCATCCCGCACATTTGCCCTGAAATCCTGCAGTGCTTTCATCACTTCATTGATATCACCGGAATAGCTTGGCAGGAAATCACCCGCGTCAACCTCACTTTCCTCTACCAAGCTCATCGAATTAACGACAACCTGCAATCGTCCGCTATATTCAGTAACATTACCGGTTATGAACACGAAGTCGCCAGCCGAAACCTCACCAAGGCTATCACCATCCCACGAGATGCCGTCTATTGTACCGGTACGGTCAGAAAATTCCAGGATAGCGTAGAAACCGCCGTCCTTCTTGTCTTTGACTATCTTCTTGCCGAGCGCAAAAATCTCCTTGACGGATTGACCTGCCTTGAGTTCATCGACATACTGACTTTTCATGATCCTCGCTAATTTCTCAGGAAAATACTACTACCACATAGAATGCACCGATAGTCGGCATATTAACTGTCGGGATAGTAGCCAAGTTATGGTTATTTGCCTGGTGTTTCTAAATGGAGTATTTTCTTCTTAATCAAGTCCAATTTTTCGTGCAGTGTTCTCTCTTCTTTTTTCTCCACTTCCAGTGCACTGAGGACTTCTTCTCGCTTCTGTGAGAGCAAGCTTATCTCAGTATTAAGCTGCCCTTCTTCTTCCTTCAGTCCCTCTATATGTTTAATCAGATCGCTCTCCGAAGCCTTCAATTTCTCAATCGATTGCACAATTGGATTGTTCTCGGCTTCCTTTTTCTTTACCTCGTACTCCTCGGTGAATTTCTGTAGCTCCTGTTCTGTAGATTCAAGTTTCTCGTTCATATCTCGGAGCTTGTTCTGTGCTTCATTCTGCGCATTCTTCAAGGCTTCGATCTTCGGTGAAAATATCTCCGACTGACGTTTATTCATTTCATCAATCAGTTTTGCTTTGATGTTCCGCTTCGACAGCAGGGTCAAAAGAAAAGCAATGAACGCGACAACGACTCCAACGACTACAGTTATTGGATTACCCGAAACAGAAAATGTCCCGGATGTAACACGGGGGTTTGCGCCGAAGTATAGAAAACCTACTTTGGTCTTACCTATCTCGATCGAAAATCCACCTTCATATGAACCGTTCCGTTCTGACACGGCAGAGGAACCTCCCGCTAATACATTAGAGGTGTACGTCTTGCTTACCATCGCGGCGTCGGTGGAGACAAGTACTTTGTTATCGCCGTCAGTAATGTGGACATATGTTATTTCCGGTTCGTCGTTCTTCAAACGTGTAACGATTTCGGTGAGTTTCGCCTCTTCGCCCATGATGAGTGCATCCTCAACAAAGGCAGCGTGAGCAATAGAATTGCCAAGGCTCGTGAACCTCATGACGAGCAGTTCTCTCACGATATTCGAATCAAGTACATCATCCCGAGAGAAGAGATTCGGACTGAAGAAGAAAAACCCGGTAAGAGCAAGTACCAGGAATAGTATTACGATCGAAGCCGCGCCTTTTGACATCTATCCTCCGAAGCTGATCGAAATACGGTGCCCACCACCGAGGTCAAAATATGGTGAATAGGTATAGTCGATAAGGAGTCTATCCTTTCTGACGCCCAGACCGAGGGTCACACCGGCGAGAAAACCAAGTCCCTCAGAACCTATCGCGGACAACATCGTGTTGTACGAAGCCTTCAAATGGAGCAGAGAGTTGACATAATAGGCACCACCAATCCGGAGGCCAAAATCCGTCAGAGCAGGTTTGACAAGATCGACACAAAGCCAGCCCGCATCGAAAAGTTTGGCAGCACTGAGCGTGATCTCATAAGGAAACATTTCCTTGTCATCTATGTATGCTTTCAGCCCCAATCCGACGTTCTTTACGGACAAACCAACCTGTACACCCGGGTTCTTTATCGTGTAGATCGCCCCGGCGTCCACGCCGACACCAACTGCATTTAAGGTATCAATGCTTGCATACACACCCTTCAGCGAAATGCCCAGGCCGACATCCTTGTATATGAATCCCTTACCCACGTTCAGATCGATATGGTGGACACCAAAAGTGCCCAGCTCCGCTACGCCGTATTCGTCCACCTTTTTCATACTACCGCTATAGAAATACCGAACACCCACACCGAGCTGCTTGCGCTCATACCCAAGGTACCCAAAATGAGTGCCGGCAAAGTAATTCAGATAAGAAATCGAGTAATATGTATTATTGGCAAAGGCAAGACCGCCGGGATTGTAGTGCACATCATACCCGTCGTTATACAATGCATAACCCATACCGGTCCTGTGAGCAACCGGATCAACGGATAAAAACTCGAAGCCAATGGATGTTATTAATGAAAGGGTAATTACCAGCATTTAGCCTCCATATTGCTATTATAACATCGATATTCAAAAAGTCAAGAACCTTCTCGCCCTATTATTTCTGTTATTCTTGGCAAGAAAGCAGACCTGCGGGCGATGATATTGTTGAGCAATTTTGCGATGATCAATCCGAGCCCGAAACAGATCACGGCTACTAACAGTGCTCCGATCTCGTTCCAGCGCGAGCCCACTATCATACCAATCAGAGCAAGAACGACCGGCAGGCCGAACAGCATAGAAGCAGCGGCAAGACCTACACCAGGAGTCTGCTCTACATGTACTTCGTCACCGACCACTGCACCGATGCTATTATCGACAACTACCGACTGAGCTGACCCTGCGGTCTGACAATATTCATGTGCCTCGCATTTTGCGCATGCTTCACCTGTCTCAAAACATATTGTCGCCTTCGAACCATCAACCGCTATTACCCGTCCCTTTCTTCGCATAAGAGATTATAGATACACAGACATGCCTGTCAATTGAATCAATGATAGACAGGATAACTGATATCCACATCCAGCACAATGCCTCACAATCCCAGTTGACCCACAAGTGAATATGTCTATAATTCTTGATGGATCAATCTCTGATCGACGCCATCAGGACTATTCTCGGTGATGTCAAAGCCAGAGTGCCATACGTAGTAGGCACTCTCTTCAGCAACCGGGGTCTCAATATCGACCTTGATAGAAAAGACGAACGGCTATCATCGGCTCCAAGCAATATGGGCTTTGTGTTATCGATTTTCAATGGCGAGCACTTTGAGGAATTTGCATCCGACATTATCGACAAGGACCACCTTGTGGGATTCTGCCGTGCAGCACTCAACACTGTAGAAGTCAAAGAGCCGAGACACGTCCTTTCGCCTCCAGCAGGAGGAGATCAATCATTCAAAACAGTTGAGAAGATCGACCCCGCCTCGGTATCCCTGCAGGAAAAGATGGATGTATTAAGGGAAAGGCGTTCGCGTATAATCAATGGCAAGAATGTAGTCAATTGCGCGATCAGCTATTCTGAAGAATCATCGACCAAAACCTTCATCAGCCATGATGGAGTAATAAACGAAGAAATACGGCGGATTTCTCACTACCTGGTTGCGTATGTATCTAAAGGCAACGGGGTGAAATACGACTATTTTTCAACAGGAGGAACAGGAGGCTTGGAACTGATTGAACTGCCAGATGGTGCAATCGACGAAATCATCACCACCGGCAATCAGCTGTTGGAGTCAGAGCACATCGAAGCCGGTTTCTACGATGTCGTTGGCACCCCCGAGATTGCCGGGCTGATAGCTCATGAAGCTTTTGGTCATGGAGTCGAGACAGATATGTATCTGCAGGACCGGGCCCGTTCAAGGGATTATCTCGGAAAGAATATTGCATCGCCGCTGGTAAGCATTATCGATGATCCATCATTGCCTGGTGGCTACGGTTCCTACTTCGTTGATGATGAAGGTAACATTGCGCAAGCTACATACATCATCAAGAACGGCAAGTTCATACGCGGGCTGACGCACAAATATGCGAGCGCAGTGCTCGGTCTGCCATCGACCGCAAACGGCCGACGGGAATCGTTCGCGCGGAAAATCTACACCAGGATGTCCAATACTTTTTTCAAACCAGGAACGGACGAACCTGATGATATCATTGCGTCAGTAGACAATGGTGTCTACCTGATCAAAGGATTGAGCGGTATGGAAGATCCCAAGGGGTGGGGAATACAGGTCCTGGTTTTGTACGGCAAAGAGATAAAGAATGGACGGATCACCGGACGGCTCTTCTCACCCCTCGGAATAACCGGATATGTGCCCGATCTCTTGAAGAGCGTCTCACTGGTCGGAAAAGACTTTAAGGTTGACGTAGGCATCTGCGGGAAAGGTCACAAAGAGTATGTACCAGTCTCAAGTGGAGGACCGCATATCAAAACCAGGGTACGCTTAGGATGATGAAGAACCTTGCCGATAAAATCGCCGCACACGGATTTGCCGATTTCAAGGTCATTGAAGTCAAATCGAACGAGAATCAGCTGTATCTACTTAAGGACCGGATCGAATCAAAACGCACCATTGAAAGTCAATACTATGACATAACAGTCTACGCAGACCATAAAAGCAACGATGAAATGCTGCGCGGTGAATACAACTTCATTTACAAACCGAGCACCGACCTGAAGTTCTACCTTGAACAAGCCAAGTTCGCATGTTCGCTGATAAAGAATCGATATTATGGCCTGGTAAGAACTGCGAATTTCTCAAAAGTAGAATTGTTGGATCCACGACTGGAAAACGCAGAAGCAATCGGTATCGACCTGACCGATACGATCTATCAAAGCGTGAGAGATGCCAATGTTCGTCTTTCGAGCGCCGAGATATACCTGAAACGGTCCGAGGTTACGCTGATGACTTCAACAGGGATCGAGCTCAGCAAGCTAAAAGATCTGATCGAAGTCGAAATTACGCTCATCGGCAAGAAAGGGAAAAAAGAGCAGGAGATGAATTTCCATCTCAAGCGGAGACGCATTGAAGATTTGAGGCTGCAGGACCGTATCGAAGAACATATGAGACACACGGTCAACATGTTAAACGTCAAGGTACCCAGTAGCGGCAAGGCGGATGTAGTATTCAACGCATCTGATGTCTATGGATTAATGTCCCCGATTATTTTTCATAGTTCGGGCAAAGCCAAGGATCAAGGCATGAGCCGTTTCAGTCCTAACGATCGAATTGTCGGTCAATCTAAGAATGATTTCACCCTCAAAACAAGTGGTATCATACCGTTCGGGCTCTACAGCGATCCTTTCGACGATGATGGTATCCCCGGCCAGGAACATACTATAATCGATCACGGCATATTCAAGAAACATTGGACAACAAAACGTTACGCGGACTACCTTGGCGTCGAACCGACCGGCGCCTTCAAAAATCTGATCATTGAACCCCCGCCCAATTCCGTTTTCGCCAACGACAACTACTACGAAATCGTACAGTTCTCTGATTTGTCTCCGGATCCGATCACCGGCGATCTGGTTGCGGAAATCAGATTCGGTTACCGTGTGCAGAAAAACAAGAAAACACCGGTAAAAGGCGGTTCTGTCGGCTGCAATATCTTCGAGGCACTGCAGAATGCGTATTTTTCGAGCGATAATACCTTCGAGGGGCACTATCTGGGCCCCAAAACCGTCGTCTTGAAGGACCTGTCCATCAGCGGACAATAACTGTATAAATTGATTTTCTCCCAATTCCTGCACCCTGAATGTACTATGAGTATCTAAGACAAATCTATATTTGATTTGCTGGAAGCCACATATCTTGACATTATGCATCATATCAATATAATGATATGTTAAACAAAGTTTGGAGGTTTTGTATGCGTAAGGTTTTTTTCATCTTTATTCTGTTCTCGGCACTGTTGGTTGGTGCCACTCGTCCCGGTGCGGTATTCTTGCTCATCTGGCCCGGAGCAAGAGCAACTGCATTGAGCGGCGCATTTTCAGCCGTAGCCGATGATGCTACTGCCTGTTACTATAACCAAGCAGGGCTCGCCTTCCTTGATGGCACAATAGTATCCCTGCAGCATGCACCCTGGCTACCTGGTCTTCAAGGTGACATGTACTACGAATATGCCGGTGTCACGAAATCCTATAATGTCGGCACGTTCGGTTTGAGCATTGTATATCTTACGACGGGCCCAACAGAAGTACGCAATATCGAAGGTATATATCTTGGCACTTACACAACATTTGACATATCAGTTGGCTTGAACTACGGAGCAAAGATCAAAGAAAATCTGGGTATCGGGATAGGCTGGAAGTTCATATACTCATACCTCGTCCCCCCCTGGGTATGGGGTAGAATGCCCGAGTTGGGGATCAACAATGGCGGAATCGGCATAACCTACGCGTTCGATGTAGGCACTATCTACAAGCCCTTCTCTTTTCTCACCGTGGCGGGTGCATTGCAGAATATCGGTCCCGATATTAGCTACACAGAAAGCGGTGCCTCGGATCCGTTACCGTATACCTTGAGGCTTGGTCTTCGATTCCAGCCAATCAACAGCAAAATAATCCGTATTGCACTAACCACGGATATCACAAAGATCCTGGTCGGCATGTTCGCCGATGAAACACAGACTTTCTTTGAGAATTTGAGATACGAATTCAACGAAGCCTGGAAAGGCATCGGGCTGGAAATCGACTACTATAACTTCGTGAAACTGCGAGCAGGATATTTCATTGACGACGAAGGAGAGCGAGTCGGGTTCACCTACGGTGGTGGCATAAAGGCCGGTGGTTTTTCGCTCGATGTCGGGGTTGACCAGGACATCTATGATTTTCCGACATCTAACCGCAAATTTTCGCTTTCCTACCAGTTTTAGAGGCATCTTTTCTGAAAATACGGGAGCCATGACGTAGGAAGTGACATTACGGCGCGCCCTTATTTAGAAATCAAAAGCACGGCTATGTCTAACCAGGACATAGCCGTTGTGCTATTCCAAGGGATGATCAATTGGAGAATGAACGGATACTGGTGATCGGGGCAAGCGGTTTTGTTGGCAAGAACCTCGTACCTGAACTTGCGGCGAGAAACCGCGTGACTATCCTCGTTCGACCGACCTCAAATATTGATTCATTCAAAAATAACACCAGGATTTGCATACGTTACGGGGACCTGGAAACGGGTCGCGGAATAGTACAGGCGCTCCAGGACATTGACGTTGTGGTTCACTGCGCCGCCCGGACCATGGGACGGACCTACTGGGAATTCCACAGAACAAATGTCGTCGGCACCGCGAACCTCTTACAAATAATGGAGGAGCGCAACGCAGCAAAATTACTGTACTTGAGCTCCCACGCAGCCTGTGGGCCAAGCGCTGGCAGCGCTCCAATGAACGAGCAGCAGGAACAAACGCCAATTTCATTCTATGGCCGCACGAAGAAGCTGGCTGAAGATATGATTCGGAACAGCAGTTTATCATATGTGATCGTTCGACCCGTTTCCGTATACGGTCCTCACGACAAGGAGATACTCACCTATATCAAACTGTTGAACAAGGGATTCTGTCCAGTCATAGGGTACGGTCATAAGTACCTCAATCTTATCTTCGTCAAAGATCTGGTTACCCTTATCATCAAAATCATCGAGCGCGATTTGTTTGCAAACCGAACTTATTTTGCAAATGATGGACGATGTTATTCACTATACTCGGTGCTGGCCTCAATCGCCAGCGCTCTGGGGAAAAAGAGCTTCCGAATACATATCCCCGAATCCTTCGCCATGTTTGTAGGATTGCTTAATGATGCTCTATTACCGCCACATAAGAAACTGGTGACCCGCGATAAGATAAGAGAACTCGCCTGCCAAGCCTGGGTGTGCAGCAATGTAAGGGTTACCAAGGAAGTAAACTTCCAACCCAGGTATTCATTCGAGCAGGGTATCGTCGAGACGATCGATTGGTACAAAAAACACGGTTATCTTTCCTGACAGAAAAACCAGGCCAGCCTTGACAAGTATCCCGACACAAATATAATAACAAGTGAATAATTCTATGAACTGGTATGCGGGATATACAAAATGCAACCACGAGCGCATCGTCAAGAAAATACTTCAGGAAAAAGGTGTTAATACTTTTCTTCCCGAAATTATCGTTCCAGGACGTCGTAAGAATCGCCGGATTTTGGTCAAACGTCCATTATTCAGAAACTACCTTTTCATTCAAATAGATGCATTGCAGGAAAACTGGATCAAAGTATTTCGAACCCCCGGGCTTGCCCGGATATGCGGTAACGGCAGGCCCATGCCCATTCCCGATGAAGACATCGATTCCATAAAGATCTTTGTCAGAAGCGACCGGAATATCTTCCCGCTACCTTATCTGCAAGTCGGTACGAGAGTCCAGGTCACTTCGGGTCCCCTATCCGGAGCGATTGGAATACTCGTTCGAGAAGATCATAGGAAGCGGAGGCTGTCGGTTTCGCTTGAATTGATGGGACAGTCAGTCGTCGTTTCGCTATTCGATGACGAAGTCAGACCTTTCTAATCTGAACCCCAACTGTCAGAAATCAGAGAAATAAACGGATCAGGTTGAACCGTATGTTGTATTATCTAATGGTACAGCTTGATACCTAACTTCGTGTAGATTTCGTCCATTGTTTGAACTGCGATTTCCTTTGCTTTTTTTCTACCATTACGGAGCGTTTCCAAAACGTATTCACGGTTTTTACGTAACTGAAACTGCTTCTCCTGTATAGGTTCTAACTCCTTGTACATATTGTCCAAAAGGATTTTCTTACAATCGAGACAGCCAATGCCTGCTGCTCGGCATTCACGAGCGCAATAGTCGATATCTTCTTTCTTTGAGAAACCCTTGTGCATGGTGAAAATATTACACTCCTCCGGGTTACCCGGATCGGTGCGTCTCTTCCTTCTCACATCCGTCACCGCGGTCGACAATTTCTTCCACATCTCTTCTTTGGTGTCGTCGAGATATATACAATTATCGAGCGACTTGCTCATCTTGTTTACGCCGTCAAGACCAAGAATCCTTCGCACCTCATCCAGTTGCGCCTTTGGTTCGGGAAAAAGCTGGCCGAAAAGAGTGTTGAACCGTCTGACGATCTCGCGGGTCAATTCTAAATGCGGCAACTGGTCATCTCCAACCGGCACAACTTCGGCTTTGTACAACAGTATATCTGCTGCCATTAAGACCGGATAATCAAGTAAACCCATGTTCACGTAGTCTGGATTCTGCTGTCTCTTCTCCTTGAAGGTAGGGACCCTTAACAGCCAGGAAATTGGCGTTATTGTGTTCAGAATCCACGCCAATTCTGTATGCTCGGAGACGGTTGATTGAACCATCAGAACACTCATCTCGGGATCAATACCCGCAGCCAGATAGTCTATCGCACAGTCAAGGATACTCTGCTCCATGCCCTTCGTGTCAAAATGCACGGTCATTGCGTGATAGTCAACGATGCCGTAGATACAGAAATATTCCTTCTGCAGTGCGATCATGTTGCGCATCGCACCAACGTAGTTGCCAATATGCAACCGCCCTGATGGTTGGATACCGCTGAAAACCCTCTTCTCTGTCATGGTTCTATGATATCCGAATAATAATTCAAGTCAACCCTTCACTTGCCCGGTCAATTTCAACTATTGACAATATTTCAATAGCGCATATAATTATTTGTGAGGTCGGAACTATTCAATAACAAGGAGGTCCATGAGACGATTAAGCGTCTTGTTGTTTCTTTTATGCCTCTCTTCGGGGGCGTGGCAATCAAGCGAGGAATTCGCTCTCACGAAAATCAGTCAGATCAATGATCTGACAATAAGCGATAACGGGGAGACCTGGGTACTCTCCCCATCTATAATCTCAAAGATCGACGAAAACAACGGCGATCTACTAATACCCATACAAATCCAGAATGCCCGCGCGCTCGCTGTGCTTGGCCAGGGTATTTACTACGTAGACAACAATAATAGACTCGTCATGCAATCATCCGACGACCGAGACAATTCAGTGACGACCGAGTTGAACTTCATAAACCCTACGCAGATGACCGCACTATCAGTATCTGGAAGTCCGGGGCTGATCGTGCTTGAACCAACCAGGATTGTTTTCGCCACTCCATTTGAAACCATGAGTACGCTGAGCACTAATGCGGAACGCTTCTCGGTAATACCGCTCGCCGATTACTCGAATCGACGCACACCTTTTTTCACATTGTCCGGTAACAGGATCTACACCTGGTCGGGCGGTAGATTCCAGAATGCGGAAAATTACACCGGCCGGCTTCTTTACAGCGCATCAAACAAAATACTTGACTTCTGTGCTGATAAAAGAGGCAATCTGTACGTGCTGTTTACTGACTCGATTGCTGTCCTGGACATCAGCGGCCAACATAAGGGTAAAATCGGTATTGGCACCATATCTCGTGGATCGAGGATCCTATCGAATCCAGTAAATAACAATCTGGTTATATTTGATCGTTCAACAAAAAGTGTACAAATCATTTCGGAATCCGGACATGTAAACGAAGAACTCATCGTGTTGGAAAAGAACCGGCCCAATCCAGTAGACAATTACACAGAGATCTCCTTTACCTTAAGTGAACCACTCTATCTCACGATAACTATATACAATTTGATCGGCGAACCGGTCAAACTAATTGCCAAGGACCGTTTTCTGCAAGGCACACACCATGTAACATGGAAGGCAAATGACGAAAAGGGAAATCTGGTACCCAATGGCGTCTATTTCTATCGGCTTGAGTCCAGCCGGGGTGTAGCCATAAGGCAACTGATTGTGCTCAGATAAACCTCGCCCGCAAAACCCGATTTCAAAGGCGGCAATAAAATCAGGACTCTCTTCAGTTAAATACACGTTAGGACATCACTCTTTGCTTGAAAAACACGCGAGCGTCCTGGTCGGCGTTTCAGGTGGAATTGACAGCATGGTGCTTTTGTTTCTGCTCCTGAAATACAATGAAAAATACGCACAAAAATGGAGCATCAAAGCCGCCCACATCAACGAAGGATTTCCTGACTGGGATCCAGATCTTCTCGAAGAATACCTCTTGGCCCAAAACGTTCAGTTTGTCATTGCCGGTGGCAAAATTAATGACAGAATTAGGAAGGTTGAGGATAAGTGTTTCTTCTGTTCCCGTGCAAGGCGTAAGAAGCTCATGGAGATCGCCGAAGGATTCGATATTTTCAACATCGCGCTGGCACATCATCAGGAAGATGTTGTCGAAACGTTGCTCCTCAACATGCTTTTCACAGGCCGGATGGGCACTCTTTTACCCATGCAACCAATCGTCCGCGGTCGCTTCACCGTTGTGCGCCCGCTGTATTATATGGATAAGAAAATCATTGTAGAAATCGCTCAGGCCATGGGTTTGAAGAGTTTTGGCAATCCGTGTCCTTATTATGCAGATTCAAGGCGTGAAATGATACGTCAGTTGCTGAACCAAATCGAAAAGAAAAACCCCGACATCTACACCAATATTTTCCACAGTATTTTTGACATAAACAAGCCGTACATGCCGTAATCCGAATAGACAATCGACGGGTTAGACCCTGACCCACAATTGCGTGCCCCTTTGACAGGAAACATTATAGCCATATCGGGCATGTCACTGTAGCGTAAAACTGCACAACTGATCATATACCGGTCCCTCGGGCTTCAGCGTGGATTTGAAGAGAACGACAGCGGCAACTTCGAAGGACTCCGTGTAGATATTCTTGGCAACAATATCATCCACTTTGCAGTTTTTCTTTATCCGTCCAATAGTCAGATGCGCGTGGAATCTCTTTTCCTCCTTGAATCCGAATTGCGCGAGTTCCTTTTCCAGCGCATCAGCAATCGCACAGAGCTCGTTGCCGCCCTGCGTCACGCCGACCCATAGCACCCGGGGATTTCTCGGATGCGGAAAACATCCCAGTCCTTCTAATTTGACTTTGAAAGAACTATGTTCACGGCAAATCGTCTCAATCACCGGTGTAATATCCGTCTTTTTCTTTTCATCTATTTCCCCAAGGAATTTGAGTGTTATGTGCAGGTTTTCAAATTTAACCCATTTGATCGGCAATTCGCTCTTCGCCTCGGTCAGGATAAAATCATCAATGATCTTCCTCTCTTGCTGCGGTACTTCGACCGCCAGGAATGTCCTCATGTTACCGCCTTCCTGCTATGTTTATTTCTTCTCGTACATCCGCATCGATCCCTACATTTTCCCGGCCACGTCCGGTCAATCCGGCAATTAACGGAATGACGGATTGAGGGTTTTTCATATGCCAATAAAAATCATTCATAGAGTGACATCAATACCAATGGGACAATGGTCTGAACCCATCACGTCCTTCAAAATAAAGGCAGCATCCAGACGGCCGCGCAGATTTTCTGTTATGAAAAAATAATCGATCCGCCATCCGATATTCCGCTCACGTGCGCGTGTCTTGAGGTCCCACCAGGTATATTGCCCAGCTTGTCTGTTGAAAACACGGAAAGTATCAATCAAGCCGCAACCAATAAATTTGTCGATCCAGGCACGTTCCTCGGGCAAGAACCCGGAAACCTTGGAGTTCGCTTTCGGCCTGGCTAGATCGATTTCGCGATGAGCGGTGTTGACATCGCCGCATATTATCAGCCGCTTGCCCGTGCGCTGTAAAGACGTGATGAGAGCAAGAAATGCATCGTAGAAAGACATCTTGTATTTGAGTCTATCCCTTGATATTTTACCATTGGGAAAGTAGATGTTGAACAAGACGAATTTTCCGTAATCGACGGTTAATACCCGGCCCTCAACATCAAACTTTTTGATGCCAAAACCCCGTTCGACGCTTTCCGGTTTCAGCTTACTGAATACACCTACCCCGCTGTAGCCTTTCTTCTCGGCCGAAGCATAGTAGACATGATATCCGGGAATGTCTCTTAACTCATCAGGGAGCTGTTCAACAGATGCCTTCGTCTCCTGAACACAGAGAATGTTTGGCTGTTCGTCACCTAGCCAGCCCAAAAAACCCTTCCTGTACACCGCCCTCAGACCATTGACATTCCAGGAAACCATCCTTACCTTACCACCCTTCATACCCGGTCTCCATCGATCAGATATATTTACTGTCGTTCTATGGTATTGATCAACTCTTCAGAGAACACGGAGCATCTCTCTGATCATGTCGAAGGCCTTTTTTACTGATGATTTGCGAACGGTCTGCCGCCCGCCGATGAACATGAATCGCTTAACCTTGCATCTCTTACCGGCAGCCACCGCTATGTACACCAGGCCGACCGGCTTCTTTGCCGTACCGCCGTTTGGCCCCGCTATACCGGTGATGGCGACGCCAACATCTGACCTCATTCTATTCCTGACACCACGAGCCATCTCCCGCGCGGTTTGCGCACTGACCGCGCCAAACCGTTCGAGCGTGCTGCGTTTGACTCCGACAACATTCTTCTTCACCGCGTCCGAATAAGCAATGACGCCACCGGCAAAATATCTTGAACTACCCGGTGCACTCGTGATCGCGGCGCCCAACATGCCACCCGTACAGGACTCACACACGCTTATCCTCAGCTTCCTCTCCAGCAGCATGCCGCCGATGTCCCGCGCAGTTGATTTAGCCATCAGCCAATGCTCAGTAGATAATACTGGCAGATCTGAGAACCAGAATTATTATCGTTGTGTACACTGCGGCCATGAGGTCATCGAGCATGATCCCCCAACCTCCCCCGAGTTTCTCAATGTATTTCAAAGGCGGCGGCTTCAAGATATCAAAAACCCTGAATAGCACAAAAGTAATTGCGAGTGGCACTATTCGCAGCGGCGTGAAGTAAAGAGGAAGAAGAATGCAGGTGTACTCATCAATGACTACACGACGCGGATCCTTACCCCAATTTTTTTCGAGGTCGCCAGAGACAATCACCCCGATGATAAAGAGCGCCGATGCAACGATAATGTAGCCAATCTCACTGATATGGAGAAGATACCATATGAGAACGCCAAGAAAACAGGAAAGCGTTCCAGGGGCAACTGGAGAGTATCCCAGTAAGAATCCGGTTGCGAATAATGTCTTTAGATACTTCGTTATTTCTTCTTCTTAGGAAACTTTTCTTCCCAAACGGATACAATGTTAGCCAGGATGAATATCGATGAGTACGTTCCGATCAGGAAGCCGACCAATAGCGTGAAAGCAAAGTCAGCGATGACAGACCCTCCAAATAGCAGCAGGGCGATGACCGCCAGCAGTGTCGTTCCTACGGTCAGAATCGTACGAGAGAGAGTCTCATTCAACCCCGTGTTCAAGACCACATTATAGGGTTCGCGTCGCATCTTGCTGTATTTCTCTCTTATCCGGTCTGAGATGACTATCGAGTCGTTTATCGAATATCCGATTATCGTAAGCAGCGCACCTACCACGACAATTGAGAACTCACGCTGGGTGAGCACGAGCACGCCGACAGTGAAAACTGCATCATGGAACAGAGCGATAACCGCCGCCGCGCCAAATCGGTAGTCAAATCTGAACGAAACATAGATGAGGATCAACACCAGTGCAATCACGACAGCCCAGATTGTTTTTGTGAGCAACTCTTTGCCGATCTTTGGTTCCACGGTCTCTTCGCGCAGAAATTCCTTCTTTATATCGGGGAAATCCTCGACGAGCGCGTCCTTGACAGTACTGGCGAATTCTTCTGGATTTTCACCCGCGGCCCTGATAATGTATTCCGTGTCCTGCACACCGAGTGCCTGGATCTGTGCATTTCCCCTGCCGATTCTGGCAAGTGCATCTCTCAGTTCGGCAGTGGATACAGGACTTTCGAATCTGACCTGCAGTAAAGCACCGCCCGTGAAGTCAATGCCGAAGTTAGGCCCCTTGATGAAAATCAGGAGGAACGAAATTGCAATGACAACCGCCGAAAAAATAAAACCGAATTTTCTCTTACCGATGAAATCGATATTGGAGTTTCGTACTATTTCAATCATTGTTAGATCCTCAGTTTATGTACATCAAATTTGTAGGTGAAATAGTTGAAGATGACTTTACCCACGAATACCGCAGTGAACAGATTACTTATCAGTCCTATTGTAAGGGTGAGTGCAAAACCTCTGATCGAACCGCTTCCGAATATGAATAGAATAACTCCGATTATTATCGTCGTTATATTCGAGTCGAAGATAGTGATCCACGCCCTGGCAAAACCTTGATCTATTGCGGTCCTCGTCGTCTTGCCGATTTTCAGCTCTTCTCTGATGCGTTCAAAAATGAGCACGTTTGCATCGACGGCCATGCCGATCGTCAGCGCGATGCCAGCAATGCCCGGCATGGTCAAGCTACCTCGGAACGTGCTGAGAATTGCCAGCAGAAAAAACATATTAAGAAGCAAGGCAAAATCGGCCACGAATCCTGACAGTGAGTAGTATATGAGCATGAAAAGAACTACCAGCGCGCTGGCAATCAATACCGCCCGCACTCCGCTCTCGATCGAATCACGGCCAAGACTTGGTCCTACGGTCCTCTCCTCCACGATCTTCAGGGGCGCTGGCAGCGCACCGGCTCTCAATATGATAGCAAGGTCCCGGGCATCTTCGGCAGTGAAACGGCCGGTGATGCTGGCTCGGCCCTGCGGTATGCGTTCGGTTATCACGGGCGCCGATTGTACCACGCCATCGAGTACGATAGCCAACCTCTTATTGATGTTCCTGCCTGTGATCGCAGCAAACTGCCGTGCCGCCTCGCGCTTGAATTCTAGATCGATCTCCCAGGTGCCGACATACTGCAGATTACCGCTCTGATTGGGACCGTGGCGGGCATCGCGAATCGCTTCGCCGGTCAGCTCGGCCGTGGTCCTGAGCAGGTAAAACCGCTTCACCTCACGACCGGTGTATTCCTCGCGGGGACCAAATATAAATTCAACATCATCTGGAATGACTTCGTCGGCACGGGTGAGAAGCGCCAAGACCGAATCTTCATCGCGAAAGTCGATACCGGGATCGCGATCAACGGTCACTATGTAAGAGCTGAACGGCTGTTCAAATGCCAGGGAATCTCCTCCCTGCAGATACTGATCAATCCGATCAATGACTTCTGCAACCCGTTCATCTTCGCATACCCTGAATTCAAGATGGGCAACCTTCTTGATCAGTTCTACTGCCCTTTCCCTGTCCACTCCAGGTAATTGTATCATTATTCTGCCGCCGGACTGCTTTTCGATGACTGGTTCATACACCCCGAACTCATCAACTCGATTGCGGATGATCTCGAATGCGCGGTCTCTCAGGTCATCCGATTTTTCCTGAACACCTGCAGTATCGACCTCAAGAACAAGATGCATCCCACCCCGAAGATCAAGGCCCAAATGTATCGCCCTTTTTGACAGAGCGATCTTTTCTGCCTCCGACAGATTGCTTTCGGTGTAGAGCCTGATCGTAGGAATAATCGCATAAACTCCAAGGATAATGGCGACTATTACTATCCCGAGCCTCAAACCAATATGTCTCATCGTGCTCCTTTTATGATTTCGTTCATTTCACTGACGGCCTGCCGTAATCCAACGAAAAGAGCACGGGCAACAATCGCGAAACCGATCGAGTAGCCCGTGATCTCAGGAATTCTCAGCAGCGGCAAGATGTTTTTATAGTCAATGCCATGGCCTGCATGGACTACCAGACCATCGCGCCGCGCAGCCTTGGCCACGTGTGCAATCCTCAATGTTTCTCCTTTCTTATCCTTTGCCTGCGTATATTCATTGGTATTGATTTCAATACTCTCGGCGCCAAGTCGCAATGCTTCCTCCATCTGCGCCATATCAGGATCAATGAATATGCCCACCCGGATACCCTTGCCCTTCAAATCCAATATATAAGACTTGAGGTCGCCCTTCAAATTCAAGAGATTCAGACCGCCCTGGGTAGTCACCTCCCCAGGCGCCTCAGGTACCAGGGTAACACGATCTGGCATTGCATCAGCCGCAACACATGCCATTCCCTCGGTAGCCGCCATTTCCAAATTCAGTTCAGTCTTAATGATCTGCTTTAGCACAGTAAGGTCACGTTCTTTTATATGACGTCTGTCACCACGCAGATGTACGGTGATCCCATCCGCTCCGCCAAGTTCGGCTTCTACCGCAGCGTGCGCCGGATCCGGGAATCTCTCTTTGCGTGCTTCTCTTACCGTTGCTACGTGGTCAATATTTACTGACAGTTCCATGGGCTATTATATTCATATAATGTGCGCTGTCAACTAGCCAAACCCTGCAAATTACGGTCTATTTACAAGGAATTTCTCCTGACTTTGGTTGTATAATACATTACAAGGAGGTATGGATGAAGTTGATCGCATTAATAATATTGGGTTTAGCAATACCCCTAATAACATGCAGCGAATCTGAAGCGGTTGTGACGCATCTCAAGACAGTAAAGGTTGCCAACCCCATTAAATACAAGAATCTGACGATCTTCCCGCTCACAATGAGAACGATGAGCAGTACTGACTATGTGCCACTTGATAAGGCAATGAAATCCAACTGGCTGAAAATCAGGGAAATCGGCGATGGTGAGGTTAATTCAGTTGAATTAAGGAATACCGGCAACAAGATCGTCTTCATCATGACCGGCGAGATGCTGTCAGGAGCCAAGCAGGACCGGATGCTGCGCGAAGATGTTCTGGTTCCGCCAAACAGCGGGTGGCTCAGAGTCCCGGTTTATTGCGTTGAACACGGACGGTGGGTATCGGTATCCTCCAATTTCAAGCCAGCAAAGGAAGTCGCCCCCAACCAGCTCCGGCAACGTGCGAGAATAACTGAAAATCAATCCGAAGTATGGGATGCTATCGCATCAAGCCAGGACAGACTTGGCATTGCTTCAGGTACGAGCACGGTACAGGCGAACTATGAAGATGAGCGCATCAAGAACGAACTCGCCGAGTATACGCTCCACCTCGGAAAAATTCCGCGACTGACCAAGAATACGGTAGGCGTAGTAGTGGCAACGGGCGAACGGGTAATCTGTGTCGATATATTCGCTAATAACAAACTGTTAATGGAATTCTGGAACAAATTGCTGAGATCATATATCATGGATGCAATATTGGAAAGCGAAGCTGTCGTCACGAAAAAAGAAGTCGAGGGATTACTTAACGAACTGAGCACTGCGCGATATACATCGATTGGTACCCCTGGCCTGGGCGATCTCTATAAGATCGAAACCGATTTTGGAAAAGGCAATGCTCTATTCGACAAAGGCATGGCTGTACACCTGGATTTTTTCTTAGATGAATCGCAAGACGCCGACGATGATGAATGGCGGTTGGATATCAGGCGCGATCAGAGGCTGAACGACTGAGTGTTCATCGTCCACGAGCGAATGTAGGGCGACCTTCAGGTTTGCGACATCTCCATGCAGAGCTGAAGCTCTGCCCTACACTACCTGGATTTCTGCTGCTTTCCTCGTTCAGATCAAGTGACATGGCAGAATGTCAATAAAGGTTGACAAATCATTTCAAGAGTGTATAATATAAAGACCGCGGGGTGGAGCAGCGGTAGCTCATTGGGCTCATAACCCAAAGGTCGCTGGTTCGAATCCAGCCCCCGCTATTATGGGCGGAAAGCAAATAACTTTCCGCCCAAATTCTAAACAAACTCTAATTACCAAAACCCAAATCAGAAGAATTGTTTTGAAGATTCGAATTTAATGTTTCAGTATTGTTTAGGGTTTCGAAATTAGAATTTCGGATTTCAATAAGAGCCCCCGCTATTATAGGCGGAAAGTCTCTCACTTTCCGCCTAAATTCTACACAAATTCCAATTACATAAATTCAAAACAACAAACTGGCGATTGCACCTAAAGCAAAAACACAAACGTGCCTATGTTTAGGGCATTTGAATTTGTGATTTTGACATTGTTTAGAGTTCAGGATTTCGAAATTAATGAATATTGTATCACGATTACGGGGTACGAATACGAGTAACGATCGATGAATACGATTAAATTTCGCCGTACGCTGCCAGTATCTTGGTCATACCCACGATCGCCGCAGTCTCGCTCCGCAGTCGGGTATGACCAAGACTCAACAAAGAAGCCCCCTGGTCTACAACGTCATCTCTCTCCGAATCGCTGAACCCGCCCTCGGGACCGATCAGCAGAAGCAATTTGCTGGCACCGAGCGGCACCTCCTTGCTGCCATACGGGTCGGCAACAATGATTTTGTCGTGGTTGTCGATCTGCAGCATATCTGAGATACTCGTTGCATAAATCATCTCAGGCATGTAGTATTGTTGAGACTGTATCATTGCACTCTGTACTATCTTCCGGAGACGGCTGATTTTCTGCGCACCAACTTTTCTGAACACCGAATGTTCAGAGACGAACACAATGAATCGTGCTACGCCAAGTTCCATCCCCTTCTCAACGATCGCATCGTTCCGCATACCTTTAATGGGAACGAAGCCAAGCGTCACGTGCAGTGATGATCTTCTGGGTATGAATTCCCTGTGTATGATTCTCGCCCGCATCCCTGATCTGGTCACATCCCCCAATTCCGCATCATATCTGTAACCACACCCGTCGGTCAAAGATATTCTCTCCCCTCTCTTTCTTCTCAGCACTTTTACGATATGCTGAAGCTGTGAACCCGGGATGACAACTTCTTTGCCCTTGAAAAAATCAGTAGGGACGTAAAAAATATTATGGTCTTTCATGAAATGGAAACGAGCACCAGGGACTTTCTATCTCTACCGCAACCTTTATGGAATTTCAGTTGCCTCTGCGCCTTGGTCTGGGCTCCCCTTCGTAACGCTTCAGTTCATCAATAATCTTTCCCAGATTTCGATCGGTCGACTCCAAAGGCTTCAAATCCAACTCAACATACATATCACCATATCCGCCATCGGGTCTGGGCATGCCTTTGCCTTTGATCCGAATCACCTCCGGCGCAGTGCTGCCTTTTTTTATCTTCACACGTTCACGCTGACCGTTGAAACCAGGGACTTCGATCGAACCACCGCTTATCAATTTCGAATAGGGTGTCAGCATTCGTATGTAAAGGTCATAACCCCGGCGATCAAAATACTCATGTGCCTTCTCTTCAAATTGTACAATGATATTACCGCTGCCGCCCTGCCCGTGATGACCTTCACCGCGCAAGACAATATATTGACCGCTTGACACACCGCGTGGCGTCTTTATCTCAATTGTCCTGGCAATCCTTGTCCTTCCTGAGCCGCTACATTTGGAGCAAGGTGTCTTTATTATCTGCCCTGACCCCTTGCATGCAGGGCATGGGGTTACAGTCGTGAACGTACCGAAGAAACTCCGCGTCTGCGTCTTCACTTGACCCCGGCCACCACACTGAGAGCACGTGATCAAATCTTTTCCACCTTTGCCCTGACATGCTTTGCACGCCTCGAAACGATTGATCTTAAACTGTTTCTTCGTTGAATTGACAATGTCCTCAAGCGAGACCTTCAGGATCACATGGATATCGCCACCTTTACGCACACGCTGCTGGCCCCTTCGGCCACCGAATCCAAAAATGTCTTCAAACGGCGAACCACCGAACAAATTACCCAGAATATCCTGCAGATCATCAAAATGAGTGAAGTCGTCCCAGCTGAACCCACCGCCCTTGAACGTCTGTGAAACCCCGTCATGCCCGTATTGATCATAGAGCTGGCGCTTCTGCGGGTCCATCAAGACCTCGTAGGCTTCGGAAACTTCTTTGAACTTTTCCTCAGCTTCTTTCTTGTTGGTCGGATTCATGTCGGGGTGGTATTCTTTCGCCTTTTTCAAATACGCTTTTTTGACGTCCTCGGGACTGGCGCCTTTCGCCACGTCCAGCACTTCGTAATAGTCTTTTTTCATTTTCCTGTTTACTACTTCACTCCCCTAAAGTAACCCGCTGTTGGTAAGAAATCACCGGTAGTCACATATCATCCGCTCTTGTCGGGTTCATCATCGACTACCCGGTAATCGGCATCACCCTGACCTTCGGTATCCTGCGCACCACCCGCTGATTCATCCTGGGGCGGTGGCTGGCCAGGGCCTTGCTGTTCAGCACCCTGCTGCTGAGCCTGTGCCGCTTCCTTGTACACGGCTTCCGAAAGCTTGTACACAGACTGCTGAAGGTCATCCAGAGACTGTTTTATTGCTGCTACATCGTTGCCGTCTTTTTTCGCCTTGAGATCCTCGATTTTCTTTCCGATCTCACCGCGATCCTCAAACGATATTTTCTCTCCGTAATCCTTCAGCGTTCTCTCGACAGAGTGTATCACACTATCCGCCTGATTTCGCACATCGATCAATTCTTTCTGAACACGGTCCTCTCCAGCATGTTCCTCCGCGTCCTTTATCATCTTATCGACTTCATCTTTGGACAACCCGCTCGAGGCAGTAATCCTGATCTTCTGTTCCTTGCCCGTTCCCATATCCTTCGCAGAAACATGCATGATACCATCGGCATCGATATCAAACGTCACTTCGATCTGTGGTATGCCTCTCGCTGCCGGTGGGATTCCGTAGAGATCGAATCGACCAAGCGTCCGGTTCTGATTTGCCATCGGTCGCTCACCTTGCAGAACATGCACAGTGACCGCGGTCTGATTATCCTCAGCGGTCGTGAATATCTGAGACTTTTTAGTAGGGATCGTAGTATTACGCGGTATGATCGGTGTCATTACCTGACCGAGGGTCTCGATACCAAGGGTCAACGGTGTAACATCGAGCAGCAGAATATCCTTTGTCTCATGCCCTATGATTGCCGCCTGGAGGGCTGCTCCAAGCGCGACAACCTCGTCCGGATTTATGCCCTTATGCGGCTCCCTGTTGAAGAAATTCTTAACCGCCTGCTGGATCTTGGGCATTCGCGTCTGCCCACCGACCAGGATTACCTCATTGATATCACTCGGTGTTAGTTTGGCATCGGCGAGCGCTTGCTTGCACGGTGGAATCGAACGCTGGACCAAATCCTCAACGAGCGTTTCGAGTTTTGCCCTTGTTAAACGCATCTCAAGGTGCAGCGGTGTCTTGTCCTTGTCTGACGCGATAAACGGAAGGCTTATCGTGCTCTCCATAACGCTCGAGAGCTCGGTCTTCACCTTCTCGGCTGCTTCCTTTAGACGCTGCAAGGCAGTAAGATCGTTTCTCACGTCGATCCCATGCTTTTTCATGAATTCTTCTGCGATATAGTTGATTATTCTTTCGTCCAGATCATCACCACCCAGATGCGTATCGCCATTTGTCGATAATACCCTGAAGACACCGTCTTCCGAAATTTCGAGAATAGAGATATCAAATGTACCTCCGCCGAAATCATAAACGGCTATTTTTTCGCTTTTCTTTTTGTCCGCCCCATACGCAAGTGAAGAGGCGGTTGGTTCGTTCACGATACGTTTCACATCGAGCCCAGCGATGCGGCCCGCGTCCTTTGTTGCCTGACGCTGCGAATCATTGAAGTATGCCGGCACCGTGATCACTGCCTCGGTAACCTTTTCACCCAGGTGTGATTCAGCTGCCTGCCTCAAATACTGCAAGATCATTGCAGATATCTCCGGCGGCGAATACTTTTTACCGGATACCTCAACCCACGCATCACCGTTATCATGCTCCACTACCTTGAACGGAAAACGTGCAGTCTCATTCTTTATCTCACTATATCTACGTCCCATGAATCGTTTTATCGAATAAACCGTGTTCTCTGGGTTCATTATCGCCTGTCGCTTGGCAAGCGGACCAACCAACCGTTCTCCGGATTTAGTAAAGGCGACGACTGAAGGCGTTGTCCGTCCACCCTCCGGATTTGGTATGACGACTGGCTGTCCCCCTTCCATGACCGAGACGGCTGAATTTGTAGTTCCTAAATCAATCCCGATTATTTTCGACATCTTCGTTACCTCCTTTATTCTGTTTGGAGACCAGGACTTTCGCCGGTTTTATCACGCGCTCCTGTACAACATATCCCTTGCTTATTTCTTCGACGATTGTGTTCTCGGGCTTATCATTGTTCACAACCGTCGCAACTGCTTCATGCCGCGCCGGGTCAAAAAACTCACCAAGGCTGGAGAATTCCTCAAGACCCATCGACCTCAGCGCTTCCTGCAGCTGCCGATAGATCATCTCGACCCCTTGAGTGTATTTTTGATGATCGTTCTCTATACTCGCTCCATCCATGGCCCGGTCAAAACTGTCCAGGACAGGGATGATCTTATTGAAGAACTCGACCTGTGCGTATTTACGGTAACTATCGAGCTCCTTATCCATACGCTTGCGGTAGTTATCCATATCAGCCAACGCGCGCAGATATTTGTCCCTAAATTCCTCGATCTCTTTATCTTTGTTTTTCAGCTCTTCTCTTAATTTTGTGACTGGACCTTTCTTCTCCATTAACGGTCTCCTCAACAAAACACGCTTAATGCTCGAAATTTAGACAATATGACAGCTTGCCAGGTTTACCCGATCCATCTTCAAATGAATAAATACTCGGATCTTGAACCGATCACCTGCCGGCCAGGAGCCGGTCGGCCAGGACATCGGGTAAACCACCCATTATTATCTTCTGCTGGGCCAACGGAATATTGTAGTCGAGTCTTATGATCTCTATACTATTGTTATTGCCATCGTAGATCACGTAGCTGGCTCGCGGATCCAAATCCCTGGGCTGTCCAACACTGCCCACATTCACAATATATCGCCTTTTTGCCACGATCGGGAACGGATTGTCCCGGACCAGATCACAGTAGCCGTTATCATCCCGATATATGGCTGCCGGTATGTGCGAATGCCCGATAAAGCAAATCTGCTCACTAAACTGAGAGAACTCCTTCTCGTATTCCTCCAAACTGAACAGGTATCGCCATCTTTCTGGCTCGGCTGGTGTTGCGTGAACCAGATAAAGATCGCCCACTCTGTGACTCAATTCAAGACCCTTGAGTTTGTTGATTCCTTCCTTGCTAATATTTCCCTTAGTCCATCTAATTGCCTCGGCAGCCACGGGATTGAAAGTTGATACATCAGTCTTGTCGATCGCGGCCCAGTCATGATTACCGGCCACAACAACTTTGGATTCTTTCATGCAAAGATCGACACACTCATTTGGATTCGCCCCATACCCTATTAGATCGCCCAAGCAGAATATACTCTTGAGGCGCCGTTTCTTTATGTCTTTTAGAACAACCAACAGTGCTTCAAGATTCGAATGAATATCACTAATTACTGCCGCTTTCATGACTCTTTCTTACTGCATCAAGAACACCATTTATGAATCTCCCCGATTCGTTTCCTCCGTATTTCTTGCCGATCTCAATCGCCTCATTAATAGAAATCTGAGACGGAATATCATCAAAATAGATCAGCTCACAAGTACCCATGCGCAAAATTGTTTTGTCGACAACTGAGATACGATCATACTCCCAATTCTGGAGCACCCTGATTATTTCCTTATCGATCTGCTCGATGTTCTTAACTGTTCGCTCGATGAGTGCCTTTGAAAAATCCTTGTCATTCTTCTCGTATATCTTGACGTCAAGAACGCTCTTCATCGCACCCTGCAAATCGGTATCTCCTTCTTCGTAACGATACAACACCCTGAGAGCAAGCTCACGTGCCAATCTCCTGCCCATTTATTTGACTTGTGAATAGAGATCGGCCAGTTCGAGTGCCGTCAGTGCAGCATCCCAGCCTTTGTTTCCTTTCTTTGTCCCTGCTCGCTCGATCGCCTGATCGGTACTATCTGCCGTGATTATGCCATAGACAACGGCTGGACCGGGCTGCAAATTCAGCGAGGCAATACCTTTCGTCACCTCACTCGCAATGTAATCGAAATGAGGCGTGTCTCCTCTGATTACCGTTCCCAGACAGATCACGCCGTCGAATTTGTCCTTGCGTACCCGCCCGGCAACGCCCGGTATCTCAAAGCTGCCCGGCGTCCAATAGACACTTATGTCTTCAGGGCGTACTGCATGCCTGACCAGACAATCCATCGCGCCATCGAGCAAACGTTTCGAAATGAAATCATTGAAGCGCGAGACCACAATCGCAAACTTCTTACCCTGACCAATAAGATTTCCCTTAATTTCCTTCATTCTTCCTCCTCGGCTCATTTTTTCTTGCGTCCGGCGATTTTTTCCTTTTCGAAGATTGAATCCGGTATCAAGTGCCCGAGCTTATATCTCTTTGCTCTCAGATAATCAACATTGCGGCTATGCACTGCAAAGATTGGCACCTGCTTTGCTACGGTGAGACCATAGCCCTCCAAACCGATGATCTTCTTCGGGTTATTAGTCAGCAGAACGATAGATGACAACCCTAAATCGACAAGAATTTGTGCTCCGATACCGTAATCGCGCAAATCGGCGGGAAAGCCAAGAGCCAGATTCGCTTCAACAGTATCGAGTCCTTTGTCTTGCAGATTATAAGCCCTGAGCTTGTTCAGCAATCCGATCCCCCTGCCTTCCTGACGCATATATAGAAAGACACCGCGCCTGTGTTTGGCAATCAATTTGAGCGCCTGCTCCATCTGATCACCGCAGTCACATCTCAATGATCGAAAGACATCGCCGGTCAGGCACTGAGAGTGAACGCGAACATACAAGTTCTCCTTACCCTTTATGTCTCCGAGCACCAACGCAATATGATGATCGTGGTTTATTTTATCTTCATACAGAATCAGACAGAAATCACCGTATTTAGTAGGCAGATTCGTCTCGAGAATGCGCTCAACGAGCCTCTCCTTTTTCTGCCGGTATTGGATTAAGTCTTTGATGCTGATGATCTTAAGATTGAATCTCCGGCCTATTTTTCTTAAAGCAGGCATCCTGGCCATCCTGCCGTCGTCATCCATAATCTCGCATAGCACGCCAGCCGGATAGAAACCAGCGATGCGGGCAAGGTCAACACTCGCCTCGGTGTGACCCGCCCTTCTCAATACCCCGCCTTCAACGGCTCGCAACGGGAAAATGTGTCCTGGTCTTGCCAGGTCATCGGGTTTTGTCTTCTTGTCAACCAGGACCTTGATAGTCCTGGCACGGTCAAATGCAGAACTCCCTGTTGTTGTGCCCTTCTTTGCATCCACGCTCACCGTGAACTGAGTGCCATGGAGGGCGGTTATTTCATCAACCATGATAGGGATATTCAGCTCTTTCAACCTATCGGGTAACAATGTCGCACATATCAAACCGCGTCCGTGCTGCGCCATGAAATTGATCAAATGGGATGTAATCTTGCTGGCGGCAATGATGAAATCGCCCTCATTTTCACGACTTTCATCATCAACGACGATTACAGTCTTGCCTTTTTTGATGTCTTTTATTGCATCTTCGATACGGGCTAACATAGACAATATTCTACCGAAATTGCAAATAAAGTCAAGAAAAAAATGAAAAAATGTGGTGCGCCTATGAAGAATTTCTACATCAGCAGTTAAATTTGCGGCCAAACGCTACGAAATTTCATGCTTTTTCATTCTCGGCGTGATGCTTGATGACACGAGCCTGGGCAATGTATACGACGTCTTCACATATATTCGTCGAAAGGTCTGCAATACGCTCGAGGTTCTTCGCGACGAGCATATACTGTATCGCTGATTCTATTTTTTTCGGCTCTTGAAGCATATGTGTAACCAAAATGCGGATTGTTTCATTG
Organism: candidate division WOR-3 bacterium; assembly: GCA_029858255.1. Lineage (NCBI taxonomy): Bacteria > Pseudomonadati > Caldifarciminota > Caldifarciminota bacterium. Next base: position 58,268 of record JAOUFJ010000003.1, read on the forward strand.
CGCATAGCATCGACCACGCTATCCCTCTCGCATACTTTCTGTGCCTTTGCAGCATCGTTATCTATGAAGCTCTGGACACTATCACGCAGCATTTCCTTGACGATCTTGGCCATTGTCCAGATATTCGTAATCTGGTCAATGGCAGGAGCTTCAATTACGTATTTTATGCAATCCGCGATGTTCACAGAATGATCGCCCATTCGCTCCAGATCATTGTTCATCTTGATCGCGCCGATCAGAAACCGCAGGTCTCTACCCACTGGCTGGTGGCGGGCGATCAACTCAATGCACATATCCTCTACCAGAATCTCCAATTTGTCGATCCTATGGTCGAGATCACGAATTTCGCCGGCCATCTTTAAATCCTTATTCTTCAACGCGTCCAATGATTCGGTAATTGACTCTTCCACCGATGCTGCCATTTCCACGAGTTTCTTCTTAACGTTCTGCAGTTCTTCATCAAAGTGTCGATCCATTTGTACCTCCTTCTGACTCAACCAAATCGGCCACTGATGTAATCGAATGTCCGCTTGTCCCGCGGATCAGTAAATATCCTCTTGGCCGTGTCAAACTCTACCAACTCACCCAGCAACATGAAACCAACGTCATCGGCAATGCGTGCCGCCTGCTGCATGTTGTGAGTTACGATTATGATAGTATATTTCTTCTTCAATCCGATCATCAGTTCTTCGATCTTACCAGTGGCTATCGGGTCAAGCGCAGAACATGGTTCGTCCATCAACAAAATCTCCGGCTCAACCGCAAGTAGGCGTGCGATACAGAGCCGCTGCTGTTTTTCGGCCGAGAGAACCAATGCCGAGTCAGTCAGCCTGTCCTTCAGATCATCGAACAGATCAACCGCACGCAATGAACGCTCGACTATCTCCCGTAGTGTTTTCTTATCGCTGATGTTCCAGACACGAGGCCCATATGCAATATTATCGAAGATCGACAGCGGAAAAGCATTTGGCCTCTGAAATACCATGCCAACCCTTTTTCTAAGAAGGATAAGGTCGTGCATGGGTGAATAGATATCTTCCTCGTCAATCAAAACGCTGCCGGTGATCCGGACGCCTTCGATCAATTCGTTCATGCGATTGAAGACACGCAGCAAAGTCGATTTCCCACAGCCGGATGGTCCAATGATCCCGGTTATCAAATTCCGCTTGATACGCACACTCACGTTCTTAAGTGCCTGAAATTTTTGATAGTAAAGACTCAGATTGGCAGTGCGGATGCTCATCCGAATCTCCCCCGTATGTAATCATCGGTCCTCGTATCAGCAGGGCTAGTAAAGATTTTTTGCGTTTTTCCAATCTCAATCAATTCACCCAATAAGAAAAATGCCGTCCGGTCTGATACCCTTGCGGCCTGTTTGGTATTATTCGTAACCAAAATAAAAGTATAATCTTTTTTGAGTTCAAGCATTGTAGCTTCAATCTTCGCGGTCGAGATCGGATCGAGACCTGAGCATGGCTCATCCATCAAGATTATCTCAGGCTGCATGGCTAGTGCGCGGGCAATACACAACCTTTGCTGCTGCCCACCGGACAGGCGGGCAGCAGAATCATCGAGACGGTCCTTCACCTCATCCCAGAGATTTGCCGATGTCAGGGCATTGAAGACCAATTCTTCAACTTCCGCCTTCCCGATTCTACGGTGCAATTTTGGCCCGTATGACAAATTCTTGCGGATCGAGCCGGGCAAGACCACCGGTGTTGCGAACACAATACCGATCCTCCTCCTCAACTCATTAATCGGAATGTCGAATATGTCTGTTCCATCCAGCAATATTTTTCCCGTGATCCGCGCGTAATCGATCTCATATAAACGATTCAAAGCCCGCAGAAGAGAACTCTTCCCCGAGTTCGCGGGGCCGATGACCGCCATGATCTCCTTGCTCTCCACGTCAAGATTTATTGATTTTAATGCCTGGTGATTATTGTAGTAGAGACAAAGGGCTCGAATACTTATTTTTGCCATTTAATAATACCGAGCTATGAAACGATGCATTAAACGGTAAGCAATGAAATTTATTGCCAGTATGAAGATGATCAAAACGGCGGCCGTACCGTAAGCCTTTGGCATCGATATACCCTCACGTGCCAGAATATAGAAATGCACGGCAAGGGTACGGGTCGACGAGAAGATCGAAGTTGGCAAACCTAACGATGAACCTGCGGTGAAGATAACGGCTGCGGTCTCACCGACGGCCCGGCCGATTCCGAGGATGACGCCGGTCAGTATGCCGGGCAATGCTGTTGGCAGCACGACCCGGACAATGGTATCGAGTTTGCCGCCTCCCAGTGAATAACTGATCTCACGATAGTTATGTGGCACTGCCTTGATGGCCTCCTCCGAGGTTCTAATGATCGTCGGCATTATCATCACGGCGAGGGTCAGTCCCCCAGACAGAATGCTCCAACCAAGGTTTATAGTGATGACGAAGAAGATGAAACCAAAAAGACCGAAGATTATCGAAGGCACACCGGCAAGACAATCTGCTCCGAAGCTGATAATCCGACGGATCACACCGCCGCGCGTGTACTCGACAAGATAAACCGCACTGCCGACCCCGAGCGGTGTGGCGATCAGAATCGCAAACACGGTTATGAAAATCGTACCGAGAATTGAGGGTAAGATACCACCTTCCCTACCCATTTCCCTCGTCTTATCAGTGAGGAATTCAAGGGTCAACTGCCCTACGCCGTTCCTCAGTACGTAGAAAATTATGAAAAAGAGAACGATGACCACAATTACTGTCATCAACAACAGAATTGAATAGGCGATTATCTGACTCGTGCGCGGTCCAATACGGAACGTCATTTTCTACCTGTAATCCTGATTGCGACAATATTGAGGACTATGATGATCAGGAACAAAATGGAACCGCAGGCAAATAGCGCCGCCCTGTGATCACCGGCCGCGTATCCTAATTCAAGTGCAATCGTTGACGTAAGTGTCCGTACCGAATCGAATATCGAACCCGGGATCTTCAGCGCATTTCCGGCGATCATGATCACTGCCATCGTTTCACCGATTGCCCGGCCCATACCAAGTATGATGCCTGCGACAATGCCGGAACGTGCCGCCGGTATCAAAAGCATGACCACGGTTTGCCACTTTGTTGCACCAACTGCATATGAACCCTCACGGTAGGTTGTGGGCACGGCAAGTAGCGCATCATAGGATATGCTCACAATAGTTGGCAGGATCATAATACCTAATATAATACTGGCAGCCAGGACCGAAAATCCCGGACCGCCAAAAGTATTCCTGATGAATGGTACCAGTATGACTATACCAATGAATCCATAGACCACAGATGGAATACCGGCAAGCAACTCAATTACCGGTTTTAGCGTTTTCTGGATCGTCTTTGATGAAAACTCAGCCAGAAAGATAGCCCCGGCCAGACCAAAAGGCACACCAACTGCCAGGGCGCCAATTGTGACCATGAGCGAACCGATGATCATCGACAGGATCCCAAAACCAGCCCTGGTCGGCGCCCACTTTGCAGAAAAGAAATTCGCCAGACCAGCTCTGAATATCAGTGGAATACCCTGCTGGAATATGAAAAAAGTGATGAGAGCAAGCGACAATATTGCCGAGAGTGCAACGAATAGCAATACTTTCTCGGCGATCTTGTCTTTCATCAATCAGAAGCCACTTTGTTGACAGAGATCAATCCACTGCTGCCCAGTATTTCCTGGCCTTCTGGTGACAGCGTATAGTCGATGAATTTCTTGACATCACCCTTTGGCTCATCTCGCAGCAGTAGCAAGAAGGGACGTGCGAAACGGTATTGTTCGGTTGTGAGATTGGCGAGAGTAGGCTTCACCCCATCGAGCGCAATCGCTTTTTCCCGGTCATCAACCAGGCCCACCGAAATATAACCTACTCCCTGAGTAGTAGTGGCGATGATTTCACGAACCGCGCCATTTGAATCCTGGACAAGACATGCGTCGCTGATAACATCCTCGCCCATTATCATATCTTCAAATGAAGCCCTCGTACCAGACCCTTCCTCTCTGGTCACAGGTATTATTATGCTGTTCAAACCACCGAGCTCCTGCCAGTTGGTCGTCTTGCCGGCAAAGATATCCCGCACTTGTTCGACAGTGAGGTTCTCAATAGGGTTATCTTTATGAACGATCACCGCGATACCATCAAGAGCAATGAGAACGACTTCCAACCCCCGTTCACTCGGCTTGAGATTACGCGAGCTCGCACCGACATCGCATGTTCCGTTGATCGTCGCCTGGACACCAGCCGTTGAACCACCACCCTGTACGTTCACCGCAATGCCGGGATTCTTTTCCATAAAGTGTTCAGCGACTTTTTCTATGAAAGGCTGGACTGAGGTCGAACCGGCGATAATAACACCGCATTTGTTGGGTGCACAACTCAGCATTAAAAACAAGAAGATAAAGAAGAAGAGCCGCACGTTCTATTATATTCAAAAAGCACAGCGAGTCAACATTACTTCGTGGAAATCTTGATTCGTACTCGTAAATCAATCCTGGCCGTTCGGATCATTACGATCGCTATTGCCGTTTATATCGTTATTACCGTTTTGGTCATTCGGATTTTGATGTTTTGAATTTGTTTCGATATTCGGATTTCGGATTTTGTCTTTGGCTATTGGGCATCGTTACCGACCAACGTTTAACATTACCAATGCCTTGCTTGACTTAGATGTTTCTGCGGATAATATATGAAATGCCCAGAGGAAATAACGAAAGCATTAAAGTCAGGGGAGCCAGGGTGCACAACCTGAAAAACATAGACGTTTCCATACCAAGAAACAAATTTGTCGTTATAACCGGACTCTCCGGTTCGGGCAAATCATCTTTGGCATTTGACACGCTTTATGCCGAGGGCCAGCGCCGTTACGTCGAATCACTATCTGCTTACGCACGGCAGTTCCTCGGCATGATGGACAAACCCGATGTCGACGAGATCAGCGGCCTCTCGCCGGCCATTGCTATCCAGCAGCGCAGCGCCGCACGTAACCCCAGGTCAACAGTTGGCACGGTGACCGAAATCTATGACTACCTGCGCGTGCTCTTCGCCCGCATCGGCACACCCTACTGCTATAATTGTGGCAGAAGGATCCAATCACAAACGACCGATCAAATTGTCGATACGATACTTGACCTCCCAGCAGAAACCAGGGTAGAGATCCTCGCGCCTGTAGTCCGCGGCCGGAAGGGCGAGTATAAAGATCTCCTTAATAGTCTCAAGCGCCGCGGCTACGTGCGTGCAAGGGTCGACGAAAAAATATTTGAAATCGAAAATGTCCCCGGTCTTGAGCGTTACAAAAAACATAATATCGAGATCGTGATCGACCGGCTCATCATCAAGGATGATATCCGTAAGAGGCTTGCCGACTCCGTCGAAATAGGATTGAAAGAAGGCGATGGCATACTGATAATTTCAACCGATGGTAAGGAAGAGCGCATGTTCAGCCAGAAACTCGCCTGTGTCCACTGCGGCATCAGCTATCCGGAGATCACACCGAGAATGTTCAGCTTCAACTCACCGTACGGTGCATGCGAGCACTGTGACGGGCTTGGCTTCAAAATGGAAATCGATCCGGCAAAAGTCATCGGTGATGAAAATCTCTCTGTGCTCGACGGCGCGATCGAACCCTACGGAACACCCGGTCGCTGGCGTTCATCACTCTTGAGAGCATTATCAAGGAAAATGAAATTCAGCCTCGAAACACCGTACAAGAAATTGTCTGCAGAAGTAAAGAAAACATTGTTGTATGGTGAGGGGATTCCGATCAGGGTCGAGTACCGGCGCAGCGATGGAAGCGGGCATGGTGAATTTGACGAGCATTTTGAGGGCATCGTGCCCGAACTCATGCGGCGGCACCGTGAAACCCAATCACCAATGATGCGCCAGGAAATCGAGGACTACATGACCTTCACTCCCTGTCCAGAATGCAAGGGAACAAGACTGCGGCCGGAAAGTCTGGCGGTCAAGATCGGAGACAGCAACATCGCGCAGATCACTAAGTTGTCGATCGGAAATACCCTGCAATACTTTGATAAACTCAAACTCAGCAAGAAAGAATTGCAGGTGGGTGGCGAGATCATAAGAGAGATAAAGCGCAGGCTCGGATTTCTCAATTCAGTAGGACTGGACTATTTGACACTGGACCGAACGACCGAGACCCTGGCCGGCGGCGAAGAACAGCGGGTAAGGCTGGCAACGCAAATAGGTTCGGGACTGGTAGGCGTCCTCTATATTCTCGATGAACCATCGATCGGGCTCCATTTTAGAGATAACAAAAGACTACTTGCAACGCTCAAAGAAATGCGCGACCTTGGTAATACCGTGCTCGTCGTCGAACACGATGCAGAGACCATACTCGAGGCCGACCACATCATCGACCTGGGCCCGGGTGCCGGTGCCCAAGGCGGACGCGTCGTAGCAACCGGCACGCCCGAGCAGATCAGGAAAAACAGGAAGTCGATCACCGGCCGTTACCTGAATGGTACGGAACGCATCGAAATACCCGAACAGCGCCGGCCCGATAAAAAACGCCGGATAACGGTCAAAGGTGCGCGCGCCAACAATCTGAAATCGATCGAGGCAGAAATCCCGCTCGGCATGTTCGTGGTCATTACCGGCGTATCGGGTTCGGGTAAATCGACGCTCGTCGTCGACACGCTGTACCGTGCCCTTGCCCAGAAATACTACCATTCCAAATACCCGCCCGGCGAGTACGACAAGATACTTGGCATGGAAAACATCGACAAGGTGATCAACATCGACCAGTCGCCCATTGGCCGCACACCACGCTCGAACCCCGGTACCTATACGAGCGCATGGACCCCGATCCGCGAACTATTTTCTAAACTGCCGGAATCCAAGGTTCGCGGTTACCGTCCGGGAAGGTTTTCGTTCAATGTTCCTGGTGGCCGATGCGAGCAGTGCGAAGGTGATGGCATCCTGTGGATCGAGATGCACTTCCTGCCTGATGTGCATATCACGTGCGACGCGTGCGGAGGCAAGCGTTTCAACCGAGAAACACTTGAAATAAAATACCGGGGCAAGAACATCAGCGATATCCTGAATATGTCAGTATCCGAAGCCCTGGAGTTTTTCAAAAATATCCCGCAGATAAAAAGAAAATTGCAGCTACTCAACGACGTCGGTCTGGGCTACATCAAGATCGGACAGTCCGCCACAACGCTTTCCGGCGGCGAAGCACAACGTATCAAACTTGCCAAGGAACTCTCAAAGATCGCTACCGGCCGGACCCTCTACATCCTCGATGAACCGACCACAGGACTGCACTTCGAGGATGTCAAACTGTTGCTCAAAGTATTGAACAGGCTCGTCGACAAAGGTAACACGGTCATCGTCATCGAGCACAACATGGAAGTGATAAAATGCGCGGATTGGATCATCGACCTCGGACCCGAAGGCGGTGATGAAGGTGGTCGGGTCGTCTGTGCTGGCCGCCCCGAAGAGATCACAAAAGTCAAGGAATCCTACACAGGCCAATACCTAAAAACCCACCTCCCCTAAGCGGGGACAGGCATAAACTTTTAAACTTTTTGCAGAAAAAGTCCTGTATTATCAATAAATCTCACTCTTTGAAGCCAAAACCAAATTCTTGGTCTCTGATGAATTACCGTAACAAATGTCAAAAGTTTAAAAGTTTATGCCTGTCCTCACAGATTGTGTGAATAATCAGACCGATAACCGGCCGCTGTTATCTGATATCAGTTATCGGTCATCCGCCATCTTATTTATTCGCGGTAGTCCTCCCTGACCGGATAGAACACGTCAAGAATGCGGACCGGGGTTTTCGCTTTGCCGCCATGTCTTATGTTCGGCGGCACGATGGCGATGAAACCCGGTTTTGCTACGTAGACCTTTCCTTCTACTGTAAAATCAAATTCACCCTCTATCACGTTTACTATTTGTTCATGAGGATGCGCATGATCGGGCATGACGGCACCGGCATCGATATCCCAGTGGGCAACTGTCATGTTGTCACTGTGCACGAAACGACCCCGGATACCTTTAACAACTTCCCTCTCTTTTACATCATCAACCTTCGTTATCATCATTGTGCAATCTCCTTTCTTTGATTACAGCGTTCGCGCTACATTACTACAATTTGTATCTTAACAACGCTCCCACTCCGCCAATACTCAATAGTATTTTGTTGTCACCCGGGACGAACTCAACCGCTGCCCCGGTCCTTTTCGCCAGGCTTGTTAGCTCCTCAACAATCTTGGCGTTGATCGTCCCAGATATCACGAGGGTATCCACCTGACCCTTGACCAACGCACTGCGGGTCTCTTCAACACCGGCAATGCCTAGAGCCCCGCGCCGCAATTCACCGATCATTTTCGCAAGTAGTTCTTTTTCCTCATTGCGTTCGGTTTCTTCCATTATTGGTCTGACCTTATGCAGAAAATCACTGTCAGCAGCATTGAGGTCCCACCGAACCGTGGCAATCACCTTGCTCTTCAATTTCTGGCTCAATTCTCCCTCAAGAGCAGTGATCATGCGGTCACGGCCGGCGATCAGAATACGCCGGACATTTGCCTCACCGAACACTGCCTCTGCCTTGTCGACAACATCTCTAGCGAAATGCTGCACCTGTTTTAGACGGCGCCGCTGGTAGCGCATCTGTGACCAGCCACCGACCTTGGATAAATGATGGATCTTCTTGCAGAATCTGTCCATATCATCGATGATCAGCCCGGCAACCAGTAATATCCGGACGCAATGCGCATCGATCATGATGACACCGATGCGCTCGTATTCATCATACTGCAAGGCAAGAGGGTGAATAATCGCTTCTTTGTCCACAGCCAACAGAGGTTCAGTAGGCATATTCAACTCCACGGTCTTAAGGTAATCAGAACCCAGGTCAGCAAAGAACGCGATACCCGGTCCTTTGAAACCATCTTTTTTCTTTTCCTTGAGTACATCATCAAGGAATGAAAGCGACGTTTCAAAATATTCCTTCTCCTCCGGTGATAACAAAGGAACGATCCTTTTTGATTCCTGACTGATAAAACGGCGTGCTCTTTCCCAACCGTGTTCCATTTCAATATACACAGATAATACAGTACGTTCGGTCGCGGATAACAAAGAAAGCTCTCTGAGAAGCCCTTCAGTTATTTCACTGGTTTCGTAGATCACCTCTTCTCCCATTTCTCGGCAAACGCTATTCTCTTTCCCGGAGACGGATGTGAATATTTGTACCATTCAACGATCCGGTTCGGAAACGCGATCGACAATTGTTCGTTACAGAACTTTGCGATGAGCGCAACAAATGATGCAGAATCACCGGTCAGGTTCAGCGCACCGCTATCTGCCCTGCGTTCGTAGTATCTGGAAAGAAATGCGCCGAAGGGTCTGAAAACGTATGATATCAAAGAAAAAATGATCGCGAAAACGGGAAATGCAGCTATCTCCGAAGCATGTTCAAAACCAAACCACGCATAGACGAAGGTTTGAATCCTGAAGAACAGATAGAACGTGAGCACGGTGATCATCGACTGCCACAGAATCAACCACCACATATGGTGTTCACGGTAATGTATCATCTCATGCGCAACCGCCGACAATATCTCACCGTTTTCATATTCGGATAAAAGGGTGTCGCCGATGAGGATGCGTTTTGTGTTACCGAGCCCGACTACCGCCGCGTTTGCCTTGGTCGTCTTGCTGCTCAGGTCTATGCTAAAAATGCCTTTGACCTCAATACCCGTGCGTCTACCCAGTTCGGCTATTTGTTCTTTTAGATCACCATCTTCAACTGGCGATGATTTGTAGAACAACGGAAGGATCAAAACTGGAAAGATATTCGCAAGGATAACGCTGAATCCAACCATTATCAACGACAACCACAACCACCATAAGCTCGGAGCAGAGGGTATCAAAAGATAGATGACCTCGAACACCAGCAACCCGATAACATATGTAACAAGAAATGACTTCAACCAATCGATGAACCAAGCCCGCCGGTTCTGCTTAGAAAACCCGTACTTATGCTCGATCACATACCCCTCGACATATGCAAAGGGCATGGTCAGAAAAGAAAAAACGACATACAAGGCAGAGAAATATGAGGCGATGAGTAGCACCCTCGCACTCACATAGATAGACAAGAAACTCACGAAACCTTTTGAAAGGTCGAACAACAATATGACGGCGATAAATAATACACTGACGATCAACGACCCGATACTCAATCTCAGATTGTCACTGCGATAGCGCCGGGCAATCTTCTGACGCTCTTCATCGATCAATGGATGCGTACGCTTCGATGACATGAACCATTCTACATATTCGGGAATTGCATGTCAATGAAAACTTGACTTTTGTACTGTTTGGATTAGAATAGGAAAACTCAAGGAGGTAAAGTGAAACAAATTTATGTTTTTGGCAAGCCAGATTGTTCTGTCTGCAAAGACACACGTGAAAAATTAATGTATTTCAAAGAAAAAAATAGATTTGATGCACCAATTAAGTACTATGATATGGAAACCGTGGAGGGTCTTACGGAAGGAGCATATCGCGAAGTAAGCGATATTCCCACGGTCATAATTCTCGATGGTAACCAGGAGATTGTCCGCTGGGTAAAGAAACCACCCATCAGCGAAGAATTTCTGCCATACTTAATATAGGTCGCCCACATAAAAAAAATCATCAAACTCAAAACAATTCTGAGAAAATACCCTGGTGTTGTTGTCGCTTTTTCCGGCGGCGTTGATTCGACTTTCTTGTTGAGCGTCGCCAAAGAAGTCCTGGGCGACAGGGTGATCGCGGCTACCGTTGTCTCACCGCTACAGCCAAAGGTCGAAACAACTGACGCCTCCCGCATTGCCCGAAGTCTGAAAGTCAGGCATGTCGTGTGCCACATCAATGTGCTGCATAAGCCAGTAATCAGAAAGAATTCCCCGAATCGCTGTTATTACTGTAAGACGATCTTGATGGGAAAGCTAAAGAACCTGGCAGAGCAAAAAGGCTACGTAACCGTCGAGGCATCCAATATATCAGACCTCAGCGACCACCGGCCAGGGCTGGATGCGGTGAAACTCCTGGGAATAGAATCACCCTTGTTAGAGGCTGGCCTCAAAAAAGAAGAGATCCGTCGGGCGGCACGCCGCCGCCGGCTGCCGAACTGGAACAAACCCAGTATGGCATGTCTCGCTTCCCGCATACCATATGACGAGTTGATAACCGCTAAGAAGCTTCAGCGTATTGAAAAAGCCGAAGAATACCTTAGACGCCTGGGATTCACCCAGGTGCGTTTGCGTGACCATTTTCCCATCGCCCGCATCGAAATCAACGCGCACGAATTCAAGAAACTGATCTCGCATCGACAAAAGATCGTGAGGTACCTGCGCAGGCTTGACTACAAGCATGTTGCCTTGGATCTCGATGGATACCATACAGGCAGCTTGAACCCCTGATGGCAAGAAGCCTCCGAGAACTGACCAGGTCGATATTTAAAGTTGGCTTATTCGGCTTCGGTGGCGGCTTGGGCATGCTGGCCCTGCTGCGCACAGAATGCGTAAAGAAGAAACAATTCATCACCGATGATGATCTCTCCACGGCAGTGGCGATGGGACAGATGCTGCCAGGACCGTTTGTACCAAACTACTGCGAGTATATCGGATATCATCTGTTTGGAATACGCGGTGCAGTAGCAGCGGGTGCAGCACTGATACTACCATCATTTATACTAATGACCATCCTTTCCTGGTTCTACTTGACATATAATACCCTTCCCGGTATCACCCTTGTGTTCAAAGGCATCGGTGCAGTGATAACCTCGATCATCCTGTGGGCTTCTTACGAGATGGGCCGGGTACTGATAAAGAATGTCAAAGGAGTGGTGATATTCTTTTTTGCCCTAGCGCTCTTTCTTCTGAAATTCGATCCGATACTCACGGTTATCATCAGCGGCATTCTTGGTATCGTATTCGAACATGTTAGATTTACGCGCCACGCCATGTTGGCAGTGCCTCTGTTGCTCTTTGATTTCAGAAAAGCCCTGGAACTATTCGGCATCTTCGCAAAGATCGGCACCGTAATCTTCGGAGGTGGCTACGCAGCAATTCCCTTCATCCAGAATGAAGTCTGCACCGTGCGCAACTGGCTTACGGCAAAGGAATTCGTCGATGCCGTAGCATTAGGACAGATGACACCCGGTCCAGTGGCGATAACCGCGACCTTCGTCGGATTCAAAGTTATGGGAATACCCGGAGCAATGATCGCAACGCTGGGCATATTTCTGCCCTCATTTCTGATGTTGTTGATCATGGTTCGCATTTACCAAAGGGTATCGGCCAATGTCTACGTCAGATCTTTTTTCAACGGCATTAAATCAGCCGTTGTGGCCATCCTGCTATCAACCGGTGTTTTCTTTGTAATACTCAACTGGCAGCAACCAGTCTATGCTGTTTTCGGAATAGCTGCGTTGTTTCTACTCGTATTCATCAAATTCGAGCCGATATTCCTGATTCTTGCCGGCGCCGTATTCAGTCTGATCGCGCGATGAGAGAATTCTCAGTCCACCTTGTCCCCACTTCGAAGATATTAGCTGTCGGGTTGTGAACTGTATTTACCCGATTCTTTAAGCAGTCTTATTCAGTTTCGACCAACCGAAACTCAGCGACCGCGCTACGCTCCTTGCCACTGACAAGATCTTTGACCTTCAGCACGATCATATAGCTACCTGGCAGCAAATCCATAGGATGATACTCAGTGCCAAGGTATGCAGTATTGCCCGGTTCGATCCAATCTTTGATCATCACATCCACCACTTCCTGGCGCATTCTTTCTTTATTATAGACTTCGTATGTCGTTCTGACACGATACATTCCATCTCTTGTCTCAAGATTATACGCTTCGGAATACAGGTAAAAAGGATCGTGCACCGGCAAGGTCGTATTGAGAAGAGGAATCGTTCGACCAACAGGTTTTTCGAATTTTTCATGTGTGAAGGTGCGGTCGATCAGACGCGCGGGTATCAAATCGCTGATCTCCTTTACATCATCCTGATACTCGACGAGGTTCACGTCAAATTCCTTCTTGCCTATCCTTTCATTTTTCATGTCGAATAGTGAAACCTCAACATGATATTCCTCGGGTTTGAGCCAGAGATTGATTTCGTCAACGAACATGCCCCTATCACCGTGCTCAGGCATCAGTATGTGTCTTGAGTTATGCACCATGCTGTCCCTACGGTTGAAAACCGAAATCTCTCTATATAATTCGAAATCAGCGGTGTCTTCGATATCGATACTGGCATATATCTCCAAACGAGTCAGATTCTTCTGCTGTCTGAACCGACCATATGAGATACTGAAATCAAGCGGTTCTGCGGTCAACAATTCAACACTCGTGTCTGCAATCACCTCCTTCAGATGAGGGACCACGACCAGTTCGCCAAATTCGGAATGTGCCATGAGTTCATACGCGCGCGCCAGCCGGACAAAATCAAACATCAAACCCTCTTTCTGATATCTCCATATCTCAGCGGGATTTACGACAAGCGAAGCATTGACCCCGATTTTTTTCTCCGGAGTGATGATCTCCCTTCTTGTTGGCTCACCATATTTAACATAGATTGGAATTCGATCATCGCTCAATGGTGCGCTCCTGCCGAACTGCCTGAAGGCATATTGGCTACGCTCCTCAAACAACCGACGTTTATCATCCTTGCCGGTCCAATATTCATTGTAGAATATCGATCGGTCACTGGCTGATTCCAGATGCAGATATTCGTAGGCAGCCAGGGTATCGATACCTCTAAAACCAAGATACTTAACCCTTTCGCCTTCGAGCAATCGGTAGTATCGTGCCGCAAATATGTTGCTCGCACAATATATGCAGAGCAGACAGACAGATCCTAGCAGGATCAAATACTTGATATATCTCATATGATCTCCCTCCTTATTCAATACTCTCAAAATCCTTATACCAATTATGCGTCCCGGGCGCGATATCGGAAAGCCAATCCTCTTCGCGCGTTCCATCCCTGAACCCGGTCTGAATTATCTGGGCTATCTCGCCAGGCTTGAGGACCCTGATGAGCCTTGGATTGTCGTCATTTTTGATGTCGCAGAACAAATAATCATTTCTTCCATAATAATACCATACTTCAAAAGGCCGCGACCAGGTAGCAATAGGCACGGTTTCTATTTCGTCCGGTGGCCCCTGCAAAATATACAAACGGCCGCGTTCCGAATCCCTCCCCAGCAATCTACCCACCGAGAATCTCTGATCGGCCTCCATGATCCGCTTCTGAAAATGCATATAGTCATGCCGCGACCAGAATTCCTTCAAATATATCTCCTTCTGGGTTTCGCTCAAGTTTTGGAAATCCTTATATCCGTTGGCATTGATGAGGTACTGAATTTCTGCGTAGAGATCACGGTCAGCGTAACCGCCTACTGTTTTCACCGAAAAAGAAGCCAGGCGTCCAACACTGGCTTGCGACGAAGGGTCTTCAATAATTATGCTGTAATCGTATCGACCTTCCACCAATTGAGACAGATCCACACTGTGTGTATCGATCTGAACATAGTCATATTTAAGAACCCTCCTCTTCTCCTCGAGTACGACTGCACCTTCGCCATCAACAATTCGGTAAATTGCTTCATATAATAGACTATCTGGCACCAGACCATAAATCTCCAGATACGAAAACAGGTCATCACGATCCGTGAATTCGGCTTCTATCAAAGGCAGGAACGGGATATCGTGAAAAACGAAAACCCCATGACCAGATCGGCCGGTGATCACATCACTACAGGACAGATATCCCGTATCCGGTATGATCCCGATCGTGCCACCCCCCTGCATCTCGCCGGTTACCGCGATTATGTGCAGCGTATATTGAAACCTGCCACTATACAGGTTAAGCGGGAAACAATCAACGATCTGCTCACCACCATTCTCGCCGCATGAAATTATCGCCTTTTTACCTTCAAAGTATGCCGAATCACTTCCATCCACATTCTGGATATAGAAGTGATATGAGTAGAAATCGTAGAACGTATCTGCGGTCGTCTGGAGATGTTGTGAATCAACAAGACAGGACACGGGCAACTGATACCAGACTTCGGCGTAACCGTCTTCAAAACGATATACGTTCACGTCTAGTTGCTGAAGCGCAAATAAAATCAAAATTGCCACCAGATATCTCCACTCAATTATAGCGCCCGACTCGCGGATGTCAACTGGCACCCGAGCAGCAATCATTCGTTCAAATGGATGGCGCAAGGCAACTTCCTGACAGCCATTGACAAAAAAGAGATTTGTTGTATACTTGCACGCTGGCGGCGTAGCTCAGTTGGTAGAGCAGGAGAATCATAATCTCTGTGTCGGGGGTTCGAGTCCCTTCGCCGCTATTTTCATATGAAAGAAAAAACAAGCATGAAATCAAATGAATATCGTCACGCAGACCCTGAGAAAGAACAAGTCACAGAACGTATCGCATTTCTCAACACCGAATTCAGGTCACCTTGCTCTATCGTTGAATGCACATCGAGTAATGAATACGCCAAGACTCAATTTGGAGGAAACGCAGGTCGGATAACGCGGCCCCCCCTAACACAGGCACGTCATGGCCAAAGAAGACGTTGATCTATTAGAAGAATTAGAGAAAAAGCTAGCCAAATTAGAGCAAGTGGAAAAAGCTCTAAAAGAAAAGGATCTGGCGATCACAGAGGCAGAAAAGAATATCGCCGATCTGAATTCCGTCCGGGACAAGCTGACGGGCGAAACCCAGGACCTGCGGCGCATCCTGGACAATCTAAAGCGAGAATCGGCAGGTCTCGAGGCTGAGCAGAAAGAATTATCAAAGACGAAAGCGGCCAGTGACGAGATCAGAAAAAACGAGCAACAAATAAGGGACGAAGTCTCAAAGCTCACCGCAACTCGAGATGGCATGCAGGAAGAAATATTACAGCTGGAAGAAAAGAAGACCGGCCTGACAAATCTGATATCCGGTCTCGAACGGGACATTAGTAAAAGAAAGGCCGAAAAAGAAGACGAGGAAGACACTTTCTACAAACTCAAAACGCGTAATGAGGAACTGGTAAAAGAAAATCAGGTTCTCGGCGAGGAAGTGAAGCAGGCCGATTCTGATTTAAAGACGACAAAGCAAGAACTGGAAAAGAACACGAGTGATAAGATATCCCTCGAACAAGAACTCCTTGCGTTGAGAAAGGAATACAACGATATAGCAGCGAAGCTCGAAAGCACCAAAAAGGAAGAAGCAACCCTCGCGTCAGAAATATCATCTATGCAGCTTGAACACGCAACAGTCAGTAAATCGCTGAAAGAGACAGAAAAATCGTGTAAAGAAGCGCGCAGCGAGGACGAAACGGCCCGAAAGGAACTGACAAAGAAAACACAGGAGTTGGAGCAAACGCTCAAGAAATTGGATAAAGCACGTACTGAATACTCTCGCCTTGAAAGCCGCGTAACCGAATACAAAAATCTCGAAAAAGAATTGAAGAATATTGAACCTGAATACCGCAAAATAAAGGATGAATTCGACAAGTCCAAAAGGGAAGGCAGTGAACTGGCAAAGTCGATCGGCCACGCGAGAAAAAAACTCGATGAATTGAAGTCCGAAACGAAGACATACGAGAAAATCGAAGCGGCCTGCAAGGAAAGAAAGGAAGAGCTATCCAGACTCGATGAGCAGCTGAAGGAATACGAATCGCGGTTGAAAGAGAACGACAAAGAACATAAGACTATTCAAAAGGACCTCCCGCAAATGAGAGAAGAGCACGAAGCATTGAAAAAGGCCATCGAAGAAGATGGCCATACCAAGCAATTGGTTGAGACACGAAAGAGGGAGTTATCCATACTTGACGAAAAAATCTCTCAGCGTGAGTCCAAGATTTCAGAGATCATGAACACGCTCCGGCTCCTCGAAGACAAGGACAAAAAAGCCATCGCCGAACTTAACAAAGAAACCCGGGAACTTGCGATGCTTCGTGAAACATACGAGGGTGAGATCAAGCAGTTGCTCGACGAGAAGAAGAATGTCGAGGAGAGATTGAATGACATGAACGTACAGATATCCGAGCTAACTACGAAGGCAGAGAAAGCGCGTTTGTTCGAAAATGATATGCTGGCAAAAATCGAGAGACGGCGTGGTGAAATTGTGAAAATCGACAAAGAGCTCGAAGATAAGAGAACTCAAATGCTCAGGGAATCGGAAGAACAGAAAGTGAAAACGGAAAATGTGAAGAAGGAATTACAGGAACTGGAAGAAAAGAAGCAGGAGGCGCTCGGTAGCATTGCCGAGGTCGACGAGATGCAAAGGCTTCTGAATGAACTGAAAGCGACAAAAGAGGAACTCGACAAAGGCGTTGCCGAGAAAACCAAGGAACTGGAGAAACTAAAGATCTTCATTACAAGGCTCAAGGAAACAAAACCATCGACGCCTGATGAAGAGAGAAAAAATCAAATATCGTTCTGATGACTTACTCAAGACTATGAGATCATGAAAGTCGTAAAACTGCTGTATATCATATTCGGCGGAGCAATATTTGCCTTCGGCTACGCGGCCTTCTTGATACCACACAGAATAGTACCTGGAGGAGTAAGCGGCATTGCCATGATACTTCGCTTCCTGTACAACACACCGGTCGGGATAGTGGCAATACTATTGAATATTCCCCTATTCATAATCGCTTTGCGCGTACTGGGTGTATCATTCGGGGTAAAGTCTCTCGCCGCGATCATATACACAAACCTCCTCATTGACCTTCTCGTGTACTCGGCAGGAATCAAAACGCCAACCGATAATGTAGTTCTTGCCGCGCTCTATGGAGGGATACTGCTCGGTTTGGGCTTGGGATTGATCTTCAGAGGTGACGCAAGCACCGGCGGCACTGATATCATTGGGCAGATCTTCAGTCGTCACACTAACTTGTCGGTCGGTATGTGGATAATGATCGTTGACTTCGCAGTCATCACTATGGCGGGTATCACCACCCGATCGATCGAACTTGCGCTCCTGGGTTATCTCGCCCTTTTTCTCTCTTCAAAAGTGATCGACCTCATCCTTGAAGGCATTGACTACGCACGTGCCGCGTTCGTCGTCAGCACAAAGCCCGAGAAGATAACCGATCAGATATACGAAAAAATGCAGCGCGGCGTTACGATTCTGGATGGCCATTCACCATACTCGCGTGAGAAACGACCCGTCATCCTGTGCGTCATAACGAAAAAAGAAACACCTTTTTTCAAATCATTGATCAAGAAAGTCGATGAAAATGCGTTTGTAATCCTCACGGATGTCTTCGAAGTGCTGGGCAAGGGTTTCAGGTCGCGCGTCTGACGAATATCACGGACCCGAATCGGTCGGGATCTGAGGACTTCTATTTTTCGTCCAAAGACTCACGAGCCATGTAGCCAGAAGAGAAAAGAAGAAACCCGGGATCAGTTCATAAAGAAAGTTCTTCAGTGCCGGAACATTGTACCAGACCACGATCGTGATCGCACCAACCACCATGCCGGCAAAAACGCCGAATTTTGTTGTGCCGCGCCATTTTAGCGACAGTATCAACGGCGGGCCAAAGGACGCAGCCAGGCCCCCCCAGGCGTAGAGCACTAACCAGTAAACAAGCCGCTCGGCCCGTAGCCCGAGCACGAACGCAACAATCGCAACAACTACAGTGAAGATCCGCGCCAGACGCACAAGGTATTGCTGAGTGGCTTTTGGATTGATGATCTTTCGATATATATCCTCGGTTATGGCCGAAGTCGTGACCAACAACTGAGAATCAACCGTCGACATCATTGCGGCCGTTGCTGCAGCCAGAACAAATCCGACAAGCCAGCTTGGCAGTATCTTCGCGGCAAATGCTAGAGTAACATGCTCGGGATCGGCGATCTCACCCCGCAGGTACGGGATAGCCAGAAAACCCAGGAATATCGCGCCGGCGACCGCAAGTGTTGTCCAGGTCATTGCAATGAGCATCGCCTTTTTGACCTCCTTCTCGCTGCGCAAAGCCATATAGCGCATGAGAATATGAGGCTGGCCAGCGTAACCGAACCCAATTGCCAGGCCGCCGAGGATCAATCCGAGATATAATGCAGTACCGCTCTCACCTGCCGAGAGCATTACTGCCTTGGCATCGATAGACCCGATGCGTGAGAAGATATTGGAGAATCCACCAGAATGCACGATGCCTATTATACACATCAGCATCAGAGCAACCACCATTATGATCCCCTGAAAAAAATCCGTCCATGATTCGGCAATGAAACCACCCATCATGGTGTAGAACAGAATAATGCTCAGGCCGATGGCCATGCCGACAACGCGATCGATACCGAAGGTTGCCCCCAGTATCTTACCAGCACCAACGACCTGTGCTGAGACATATAATGTAAAGAAAAATACGATGAGAATTGAGGCGGTAATCCTGAGCAGATGCGAATTGTCTGAAAATCTCGATTCGAAATAGTCTGGTATTGTAAGTGCGTTGTACTTGCCGGTCAATCTACGCAGCGGGGTGGCAATTACCAACCAGTTGAATAGACTACCAACCCATACCCCGATACCGGCCCATATAGCACCGATTCCCATCTTGAAAGCCTGGCCGGGCAGACCGATCAGAAGCCAGGCTGACATGTCCGTCCCTTTCTCAGATAGTGCGATGACCGGAGTCAACATCTTCTTACCACCCAAGATAAAATCATCCAGCGATTTTGACGCTAGCTTCGCGGTCACGATACCGGCTATCACCATGCCGACAAGATAGAGCAGAAACACAAGCAGTACCATGTCCATTAGACCTCCCGAATTCCATTTTAGCCACATGTTTTGATACTGTCAACCTGTCTCTGCCAGCCTATTACGATTGACTGACGACCAGAGATGGACTATACTTCTGCGCATGCACAACGTATATCTCAAGAAACGCCATCGTGGACACCCCTGGATTTTCTCAAATGAAATCAGGCGTGGGGAAGAAATCCAACCTGGCGAAATCGTGAAAATCTATCAAGGACGGACGTTCCTCGGCCGAGGATTCTACAATCCACACTCCCTGATCGGAATCAGACACTTCTCTACAACAGACCAGGAATTCGACCAGCAGTTTCTTGATGGCCTCATTGACAAAGCATTGGCGTATCGAAAAACCTGGAGCAAAGAAAATAGCTTCCGCATGGTCCACAGTGAGAGCGATGGGTTGCCAGGATTGATAATCGACAAATACGAGAGTAATTTCGTCATCCAGATAAATTGCTACGGCATGGACAAACGACGCGATATGATCACCAAATCGCTCGCTCGCATGAAGCCGGATTTTGTCTATGAAAGAAGCGATGCTCAACTCCGTAAGCTCGAAGGACTGGAACCTGTGCAGGCACTCCATTATGGGAACCTTGTAAATCCTGTTACCATCAAGCAGGATGATATTCCGTTTCTCGTTGATATCGAGAAAGGTCAGAAAACGGGTTTCTTTTTCGACCTGAAAGAAATAAGAAATATGGTGATGGAGAGAGCCAAAGACAAAAAAGTGCTTGATCTGTTTTGTTACACAGGTGCTTTCTCGCTATATTCTGCGTCCGGCGGCGCACGTTCAGCGACCGCAGTGGACTCATCCCGGTCGGCAATTGAACTGGCCATGAAGAACAGCGAGAATGCAGGGGTCGCAGTCACACAGTTCGTCTGTGCAGATGTGTTCGATTTTCTAAGACGTGATGAGCAGCTATATGACGTCATCATCGTGGATCCGCCATCATTCACAAAATCGAAGAAATCTCTAATTTCAGCACGCCGCGGCTATGGAGACATAAATCGCCAGGCAATGAAACACCTCGCCAAGGACGGCATCCTGGTTACAACCTCATGTTCGTATCATATAAACGAACAGGATTTCCAGGAAATACTGCGCAAGGCCGCGGTTGATGCCGGCATATTGATGCAGATAACTGACCGGGCAACACAGAGTCTTGACCACCCGATCTTACTCAACATGCCTGAAAGTAACTACTTGAAGTGCTTCTTTCTACGCCGTATTGGCTGAAGCCACCTGTTCTTGACTTTCTGAAGCATTTGGATACAATATAATCCGTACTAGCAATCCCAGGTTCACTAAATCAGCTAGATACAAATTATCGATCAGATTTCAAGTTCTATAGGAGGTTTTTGTGAAAGAAGCACGTAACGAAGCGGCCAGTGTCTATGAAAATGTATGTAGGCAATTCAATAAGGCGGCTGACCTAATTGATTTTGATCCACAGATCCGCAAAATACTGGCCAAGACCCAGAATGAGGTGATCGTAAATTTCCCTGCCATAATGGATGACGGGCATATCGAGATATTCACTGGCTATCGCGTCCAGCACAATAATGTGCTCGGCCCGTACAAGGGAGGTTTACGATACCATCCGGCCGTTGATATTGACGAGGTAAGAGCACTCGCCACATGGATGACGTGGAAATCGGCAATTGTCAACATTCCCTTCGGCGGCGCCAAAGGCGGTATTCAGGTCGACCCTTCAAAATATTCACGGTCTGAGCTCCAGCGTATTACACGGCGATTCACCTTTGCACTGGGGTGCAACATCGGGCCGGAATTCGATATCCCTGCACCCGACGTTAACACTAATGCCCAGATCATGGCGTGGATACTCGACACGTATCTCTCGACCCAACCACCTCATACCCGCCAGGCGAATGTCCACGTTGTAACTGGAAAGCCCGTGGAATCCGGTGGCAGTTTGGGGCGTGATAAAGCTACAGGACAGGGTGTTGTTTATACCATCGAGCAATGGGCGGAAGATCGGAAATTCGATCTCAAGGGTGCAACCTATTTCGTACAGGGGTTTGGAAATGTGGGATCCTGGACAAGTTTACTGATGAAGCCCTACGGCGCCAAATTGGTTGCCGTCGAAGACGTATGTGGAGCGTACGAAGATCCTAACGGAATTGACCCCGACGAACTCAACGCGTATTTCAAGCAGAACCATACTTTTGATGGCTTCAAAAATCTTAAGAAAATCGATCATAAAAAATTCCTGAGCACGAAAGCCGACATATTTGTTCCGGCTGCTCTTGAGAATCAGATAACGGCCGAAACCGCTCCGTTGATCAACGTGAAGGTTATTGCAGAAGGCGCAAATGGACCAACCGATCCCGATGGCGACGAAATACTACAGCAGAAAAAAATTGACCTGATCCCCGACATCCTGTGCAACGCGGGTGGTGTTATCGTAAGTTATTTCGAATGGCTTCAGAACAAACGCAGTGAATTCTGGGATCTGGAAGAAGTCGACCGTAAACTGCGCAAGTTGATCGTCGGTGGTTATGACCGTGTCCGCACTGCGACCAAGAAACATAATACCGACTGGCGTACCGCTGCCTATGTCGTGGCTCTGACCAGATTAGAAAAGGTCTATAAAGAAAGGGGAATTTTCCCATAAAAACATCAGCGAATATTCGCTGATCGGCCAACCCATAGTCTCATTCTGCGCTGCGTGAAGTAGTCAAAGAACGGGGAATTTTGTTATGCAAAAGACCAACTGGCAAATCTTCTTAGGCATTGCCCTAATCGCCTTTTCGGCGGCGGTCTATGTTATACACTACCTCCTTTTTCGCGATGTCCACCATATATTCATATATCTTATCGGAGATATCGCATTCGTGTTCATCGAGGTGCTGCTCGTGACCCTCGTCATCCACAGGCTCCTGACGGTAAGGGAGAAACGTGCCATGCTCGAGAAGATGAATATGGTCATCGGTACGTTCTATAGTGATGTCGGAACAACGCTGCTTAAATCCTTTGCCGGCTTCGATCCAAATATCGACACGATAAGAACCAGTCTCACGGCAGCAAAGAACCTCAGTGACCAGGAATTCCTCCTGCTGAGCAGAAGGCTGCGATCACATCACACTACTATCAAGACGAGCACGAAAGATATCAAAAACCTCAAGATATTTCTCATCGGCAAGCGCGATTTCCTGATCCGTCTTCTCGAAAACCCCATATTGCTGGAACACGCATCGTTCACAAATCTGCTGTGGGCGGTTTTCCATCTTGCCGACGAACTCGGTCACCGAAGAAATATCAATAAATTACCCGGAACCGACCATGAACACATCAACGGGGATATCAAACGTGTCTATCTGTCTCTGCTCAGCGGGTGGGCAAGTTATATGAAATACTTGAAAGACAACTACCCATACCTGTTCTCGCTGGCGATACGCACGAACCCTTTCGATCCACTAGCCAAACCCGAAGTAGAATAGAAAATTCCCGGAAACCTTTCTGCGAAACGACTGATACGGTAAGCTTGTTATTTATCTGAAGCCCTGGGTGCCATACGGTCTTCTTCAATCCGATCCATAAGCGCCCGCGGTATTTCGGTAGGATAGACACCGGTAAAACATGCGGTGCAGAAACCTCTTGATCCGGCACCGACACCTTTAATTAGACCTTCTGTTGTTTGATATACAAGTGCATCGGCATTTATCGATCTGCGAATATCCTCGATCGATTTGTCCCGGGCAATAAACTCTCCCCTCGTCTGCATATCAATACCGTAAACACATGGAAACCGCAGGGGAGGCGAGTATGAAGCATAGTATACCTTTCTTACACCTACGCTTCTAACCAGAGAGATTATCTCGCGTGAGGTGTTCCCTCGGACAATCGAATCGTCAATCAACAATACGTCTTTCCCTTTTATCTCCGGTTTGATGGGATTCAGCTTCAATCTGACAGCCTCGATCCTCTTCTCCTGGGTCGGCATTATGAAAGTACGGTGAATGTAGCGGTTCTTGATGAGCCCTTCCCGATGCCTCACACCAAGGATATCTGCGACCATGAGGGCTGCACCCCTCGCCGTGTCCGGAATGGGCATCACCACGTCTGGCTTGATACCTTCCTGCTTGCAGACCTTACCAAGTTCCTCTCCGAGCCTGAGTCTTGCTTCGTACACACCGATGCCATCGATGATCGAATCTGGCCTGGCAAAATATACGTATTCGAAAATGCACGCTGCTGCATCACTTGCCGCCACCTGATCCACGTGAAGATTATTATCCCTATCGATGAATACTGCCTGTCCCGGCTTAACATCGGTCATCTCCTGATAACCGAGAAGATCGAGGGCAACGCTCTCGGATGCGAAGCAGAAACTTGAATCATCACTTCCCATGATCAACGGCTTGATCCCCTTCGGGTCGCGAAAAGCCAATAGTCCTTTGTTCGCAATGATCGATACCACGGCATAACTGCCAATCAACTTATCATATACCCTGCGCAGGGCAGAAAACAATTTCTCCGGGGGCAGGTTCTTAAGATCCATCCTCGTCAGCTCAACCGAAAGGAGATTGAGTATGACCTCTGCATCGCAGTTGGAATTCAAATAGCGCAATTCGTTCTCGACCAGATCCTTTTTCAATTCGAAAAAGTTGACGAGATTACCGTTGTGTGCCAGGGCAATGCCATATGGTGTGGTTATTATGAATGGTTGAGCATCCTCTGCTGAACCAGCACCGACCGTGGGATATCTGACATGACCGATGCCTGTGTTCCCATTGAGTCGCTCGATGTTTTTCGAATTAAAGACACTGAACACCAGACCATTACCCTTTTTCAACTGAAAACCGTTCTCAAAGGTTGCGGCACCGGCCGCATCCTGGCCACGGTGTTGAAGAGCAAGTAACGCCGGATAAATCCTATCGATCGCTCTTTCTTTGCCGGTCAATCCAATGATGCCACACATGTCAAAGTCTTATGCTGGTCAAAGGGTAGCTCATTCACTTTCCGAGGCCGTCCAACCAGAGCAAACCCTCGATGATTTTGTCATAAGTTTTATTCAACGCCTCTGATATGACTTTAGTTTCTGAAAGCAGTGGCATGAAATTCGAATCACCTTGCCACCTCGGCACAAGATGAAAATGGACATGGTCGACGACACCAGCCCCGGCAACGCGTCCCTGATTCACCCCGAGATTGAATCCTTGGGGCTGCATGGTGTGATCGATTGCTTTGATGACCCTGGAAATGAGCCGATGGACTGCCAGCATTTCTTCATCATCAAGCATCTCGAGTTGCCCGACATGGCGCAGCGGTGCGATCATGACATGTCCATTGTTGTAAGGATAACGGTTCATGATGGTAAATGCACGACCACTCCGCTCGACGATGAATACCTTTCTGCCATCCTTTTCTCGCAATCCGGCGCAAAGGAAACACCCTTTACCAGGATTCCTGATATATTCTACACGCCAGGGCGCCCACAATTTTTCCATTTTCATATTCTCCATTTTTTCAATTCATCATCATCTATCGGCTCGACGACTATCTTCTTGATCTGTCCTTTATACCTGCAGTGTACCTCAACCTCGGCTTCTTTCTTTTTGTCGCTGTACCGTGCCGTAATGGATGCTGCCTCCTTGATACATTTTCTATCGCCTATCAGGATCGCATTTGGGCTCCCGGTATCAGGTACAAAGAGAAATGTGTGGGAATCCTGAGCAAGCTCTTCGATCTTCTTGTTCTCTTCTTCATTGCGTCCGACGATCAGTTTCGCACCAGGAGAAATCCTGAAATGGCGGCCTATTTTCAAAAACTCAATGTCTGCAAGAGCGATCTCCTCCCGGAACCTCAAAACATCGGCCAATCGACGGCAGAATCCGGGATCGGTCAGTAAACACCCTCCACTCGGTGAGAAAAATTCCTCGATCTTTCTTTTCTTCGCGATCTCCAGCGAAAGCCTGCGCGAACGTCCCTTTATCTTTAGCATAGACCGGCGGCTGATCAAACCTTTTATCTCGGGCACTGTCGGAGGCAGCAACGCCCCACTCAAAGGTCTCACCACTAATCCTTCAAGACCGGCTTTTTTCTCGATAAGCATCAAGGTCTCAAATCGTTGCGACATCTGACGCTGTTCGAGAACCTCACCGGTTACCGCGAAGTCCGCTTTTATCTCTTTCATGTATTCCTTCGCCTTCTTCAGCATCAGAATCCGACAGTCGATGCAGGGATTAAGGTTCTTGCCATATCCGTGGTCGGGTTTCTGCACGGTCTGGGCAAATTCCTCCGTTACATCCACAATCTTAAGATCGGGCACGGTCGGCAATTGCTGCGATGAAAGGAACTTGTGCGAGATATGTAATGGATAGACTTTCACACCCCACTCTTTGACGACCTCAAGAGCAAGCGATGAATCGAGCCCACCACTGTAAAGGACTACTGCTTTTGCCATTTTTTGCAGCCTCTGAGTTTCTCTCCGCCAGGATAGAGTATGTTACTGACCTCTTAATTCATTAAGCATGTTACGGGCACTGGTATCCCCCGGGTTTATTGAAAGCCAGTTCTCCAGCACACTTATGGCGGACGCCTTGTCGTCCATTGCGAGATAGGTCATCACCAAACCTGAATAGGCTTGTGAGAACCGCGGGTTCAAGTCGATCGCACGTTTGAAGTATTCGATCGATCTGTTATATAACCCGATATTCCCGAATACCGATCCGATCTGCACCAGCATGCCTGGTTCCTGGACTTCAATTTCTGACAGATACTTGTACGCACTGTCTGGCATGCCCATTTGCGCAAATAGAACGCCGAGGTTGTATGAAAAGTAGATATTCTGAAAGGGCTGGAACAGAAGCGCGAACCGCCACGCATCCAGCGTCCCGTCAAGATCACCTCTTTCCCGCAAAACAACGCCGAGGCTGGCTAGACCCGCCGCATAGTTCGTATAAAGCCGGCGTGTATTTTCATCCTTGTACAACCCATACCCGTAAAATTCCCCCTCTTCTTTTCGCCTCTCAAAATCAACCAATATCTGGGATACAAAATCCTGCTGTTCGGGGCTGAAAATACCGGTGTAGCGGTAGGTGCGATAGAAGAAATTGCCGGTCTTCTTCACATCAACCGCAAAGGTCGGATCACTGCTGTCACCTACAACCCGGTATACCAAACCTTCCAGCTGTAGATATGGACGGTATCCCTCGAAATTTTCCTGAGATACTGTGGAACCGAAATAGATGGGTACCTTGCCGCGGTAATTCTTCAAGTAACGCTCGGCAAACTCCTGCTGAGTGATCACATAATCAGTTTCGGTAAGCCTGATACCTGCGTTGGTGGCAAGGATATTCCTTATCATGATATCCTTGACCCATATCACTCGACGGTCACGCGTCATGAAAGGTTCGAGCCGATTGATCACTCTTTCCGTAAAACTGATCGGCACACCCCAATCCTTTAACTGTCGTATATACCAGTTGGTATTTATCAAAGATAGGTTGGCGTTGATGACCATTCGTTTCAATCCCAGCACTTCCTGGGCAAACCACAGCGGGAAAGTGTCATTGTCACCATTGGTGAACAACACACCACCATCCTCGCATGATACAAGCATGTTGTAAGCATAATCCTTTGGAATAAAATCACCCTTCCGGTTGCTCACTCGGAAATTAGCAAGGAGAGGAATCGCCGAATAAACTAAAAACCCACTGAGGCCGAAGATCTCAATCCACCGTTTTTTCTTCATACCCTTTTTCATGGTCTGCAGGAACCCGAAGAAACCGATACCGACGAGCATACCGAAATAGGTTTGACCGGTATGGAAGAAATAATCACGCTCGCGCACCTCATGTGGCTGATGGCGCGGGTTAGAGTCGCTCGGTGAGAACTTAAGATTAAGGTAACCAACCATCGCGAATGATAGCATGAACATGATCAATGCCGTCAGGAAGAATATCTTGCGTTCTCTCCTGAAAAGTTCCACAAGACCCCAAATGCCAAAAATATAGAAAAGTGCCAATACAATACTCCGGAAGACATTATGCGTGAATTCTGGCACAGGCTGCCAAGAAAGGTACCTTACAAAAAGAGCCATCTGCCAGAAATATCCCTGGAGCACGCCGAAGCCGGTCGATTCCTGCGTCTGCCTTGGGATCAACTTTGCCGGACCATATTGTGCCCGGTGCAGGACATTATTGAATGCCTCGAAATTCTCGCCCGGGTCACACTCATTGATGCGGGGTGCTATGTTCTCTCCGGCATAGTATCTTTCCGCCACATCCTCCTGCTTGTAGAGCGTATCCAGTACGCGAGAACGTATCGGCAGATACAATTCTGACGAAGCGCCAACAACTACCAGGACTATTCCCGCCCAGAAGAAACGCCAATTCTTATACCTCACGGCATTGGTAATTGGCAGAAAGATCCCGGCAAGGAGTATCAATCCAAGGATAATAACCGAAGGCGTGTGCAGCGGTTTCGGCAATAGAAAGACCAGTGCGAAAAATATCGCCTGGAACGATCCCAGAAGCCAGAAAAGCGTGTCCTTGAGGTAGCGCCTCTCCACATAAAACATGAACGCATATATCGGGAAAAATATCAAGAACGGTGTCAAATGAATACCGGTAGCAAGGAATATCAAATAGAAGCACGCCAGAAGATACTTGTTTTTCGGCTCACCCTGTTTGACGCTTTCGTACCATAAGATCATTAAATAGTTTACAAACAAAAAGACAAATGTCGCCGCGGCATAGACTTCGGTCTCGATCGCGTTCCCCCATACCGTATAATAGAATGCCGTTGCGAGAGACGTGCCAAATGTGATGATAATGTAAGCGAGTTGATTGTTGCTCTTCTGCCACATTCTGAATATCCTGAGCATTATCCGGTAAACAAGGAAAACAGACAGCACGGTGAATGTCAGGCCCAAAAGATTCATGTGCCACGCGACTTCCTTTGAGATCGGCAAGACGGATGCGACCAATCCAACGATCATCAGCCAGACACGGCCCAGCAGTACGTAGAACGGTGTTCCCGGAGGATGTGGCACTGCCAGCGTATGGGCGGAAGCGATGAACTCGCCGCAATCCCAGAATGACAGAGTTGGTGAAACCGTGTATAAATAAACAACAGCGACAATCACCAATAAGATATAAAGCAGAATTTTCTCGAGTTTATTGTAATCCATTAGCGCTCCTTCGTTCAATTATAGTCAAACACTACATGATGTCAATAATGCCGCACTCGATGCACTGCTTGCCATAATTGCACTGACCTGCGGCGAACGCTAGAATCGCAACAAGCATTCTCTATTACGGACTTCGCTTTGGTATATACGCCAGTGTGTTTTTTCTCGATTATCTACTCTAATTTCACAACTTTCTGTATCCCAAGAAAAGCGCCAGTTTTGACATGCACAAAATACACGCCTGCTGGCAGCCGCATTCCGCGGTCATCAGTACCACCCCACTTCACCGTGGACTGATGACCGATATCAGATACAGGGACTGAAATGCTGGTGACCTGCTGACCGGTGATGTCAAAAATATCAATATCTGAAGTCGTATTGACACCCGGCAACTGGCATCTGATTTCTGCGTAGTGCCGGAACGGATTGGGATATATTTGTAGCACAGAGGATAACTGCTGGCTCGCAAAATCATAGATCATTATCGGGATTGGATTCAGGCTTATTACAGTAAAATCCGTGCCCGTAACACTGTCAACAGTCTCGCCTCCTACATATAGATTGCTGTCGGCTCCAAAGCACAGCGCGTTGGCAATACAGAAGTCAGGTCCTCCGTAGTCATATGTCCACCGCTGGGTGCCGGAAGTATACAAACTCACAACCGCCAGATGAACTCCCATAACACTGTCGACGCCACATCCTGCCGCATAGATTTTATTATCAGGGGCATATATTATCGAGGTCGCCCAACTTACTGACAGTCCGTGCATATATTCCCACATGAACAATCCAGCACTGCTAATACCAAGCACCGTGAATACGGGCATGTCACTGCCATAAGAACCAGCGCAATAGATATTTCCGTCATCACCAAAAATACCGCAAGTGGCTGAAGATGGTACTGAATTCACATATGTCCAGTGCTCGTAACCTGAGTCACTGAGTTTGATCGTAAACAGAAAGGCATAAACATATCCCGTGTTGACCGCACACGTTCCGAAGGCGTATACATTGCCATCGGCTCCATATACCACGGCATTCGCACCATCTTCATAATGCTGACCATACTGATACACCCAGCGCTCGGTTCCATCAGCCGTCACCGACAACACAACTGCATGATTATAGTCGTACGAACCGGCTGCATAGACATTGCCGTCCGACCCGCACACAATTGAATACGCATCATCAGTGTTATTTCCGGGACCGTTATAACGGTAAACCCAGCGTTCGGTGCCAGAGGTGTCGAGGCTGACAATTATGAAATCGCGTCCTGACTGGAAACGCTCGTCATAACCGGCAGCATAGATATTGCCATCAGCGCCATAAGCAAGGGCGCGAACGCAACCATCACCAATATATGGACCTTGATGCCGGTAGATCCAGCGCTCACTGCCGTCTGGTGTAAGACTGATCACTGTGAAATCCGAGATCGTATCACTATTATAACTGCTACCTCCAACGTAGACATAATTGTTTGCATCACATGTAATTGTATTGGCGTCATCAATAAAATCCGCATATCCATTGTGTACATACACCCAGCGCTCCGCTCCGCTCGTTGAAAGGCTCACAACCACAATATCTATATCCGTGCCGGCATGGCAACCAGTTCCTGCTGCGTAGATATTGCCATCTGAGCCATAGCATATCGCATTGCACGCTTCGTTCTGCCAACCGCTCAAACCACTATATTTATACACCCAGCGCTCGGTTTGGGAAAATATGAAATGCGGTACAAGAATTACACAGCAACAGAATAATACTTCAATATACTTCATAAAACCTCCTCAATTCTACTCTGCTTTATTATAAGAGAATGGCTATTGTTGTCAAGATCATCCAATTACATATACGTGATTTTTCTGAGTGCTTTTAATTTGTCGCTCTCACCTATTTTAGACCGCTTGATCGCCGATTCCAGATAGGCGATGGACTGATTATAGGTATTTCTGTCTACTGGATATGGAAACCCATCCTTGCCGCCGTGGGCAAATGAGTATCTTGCCGGGTCGCGAAAAGACGGTCTTGTCCCGTACAATAATTCCCCTATCAGGGCCAGCGCCCTGACCGTCTTCGGTCCCACTCCGCTAACGCCGATGAGTTCCTCGAAATTGCGGGGTGATTGTTCATATGTTCTTAGAAGGATTTTATGAAAGTACTTCGGGCTTATATCCAACGCCAATACAGGATGTCGGCGTGGCATCTTCAGGATTTTTTCGGCTTCCTTGATCGTTTTATCGGGATTTTCTCTGGCAATCTCAGTAACACTCTCACGCGATCCCGAGCTCTCCACTGCAACCATGTTGAGGGCATCCTGATTCCGGTCGCAGCAAACCGCCGCATGTGGTTCATTTACATACGATCTAAGATCCAAGGAAAGCCAATGGTAACGGCGGGCATAGCGATTATCAGGATTCATTCCCTGTTGCACAACGCTCCAAGCACCATCAGCAGTGAAAATGAACAGGTGATGGTAAAGATTATAACCATCCTGGACACAGGAATTGTCCACCTTTGCCGATGTTTTTGACGCATGAATCAGACTATCACCATCGAGCGATATCGCATTGGCAACCTCCTGAATCTGGAGCGGTGTCTTACGAGACGCTCCACCCTTTCCGCCACAAAAAAACAATCCCAGTTCACGACTGATTTCCCTCGTCCCCTCCTTCATTGCTCCACATACGGTCGTGGTCAACCCTGATGAGTGCCAGTCAAAGCCAAGCACAGAGCCGAAAGCCTGGAACCAGAACGGATCTGACACACGACGCATGAATTCATGACCGCCCTGTTCAATTACTATGGTCTCTATGATGGCTCCGGCAAGTTTTGCCATCTTGGCAAAGAGCCATTTAGGCGCGCGTCCGTGATGCAAGGGAAGATCAGCAGTGCCAGTACGCATATATTAATGATACAGTAGTCAAGCACCTTGTCAATCACCTCAGGCATGAGACATAACGATCGGTTTAAGTCTCACAAAACACTTTACAAAAATACAAATATTACTATAATACTCTTAATGAAAAAATACCTAATGCCGATATATGAATCCATGGTCATTATTCTTGGTATCGGGGCCCCATTGATCCTTGCTTTATTACTGCGTCCTGCTTTCCCGCCGCTGGCGGACAGCATGGTCTTTATTCTCACTTCGATCATCTGCGCGCTGGTCTACATATCCTTGAAAAACACAATACTATCCTTCGAAGTCGTAATCTATTTCTTTATCTTGTTGGTATTCGGAGGCATAGTAGCATCTGTCATGGCGATAATCACCCTGCTGATCGTCTGGACCATAAAGAGTTTCAAGTATATACTCAGAAAGGACATCGCCGAGTTCCGGGTCACGATCAAGACCGGGGTATACAATGCCGGTGTATACGGATTGATGTATCTCCTCGCAGGCCTATTGATGGTTAATTTCCCGCGCAGCGCACAGTGGATCCTGGCAATACCTACGATAATAATCCTCAATGAACTATTCTTCTCCATACACACGCTCCTGAAAGGACAGTCATACTGGACATATCTGAAAGAAGAGGCGCTTGTCAGTGACCTCATGGAGATGTTGATCTACCCGATCGGGATCTCAATGACACTGCTCTATGACGAGTACGGGCTTGTCTCAATAATACCGCTCGCCATAAGCATTTCGGTTTTCTCCTATATTGGATATCTGATGTCTCAATATCAGGAAAAAATGAGGCAAAGGATCACGGAAGAAGAAGACCTAAATGAGATCGCCCGTAAACTGGAAGGCATTCTGGATTTCGAATTACTGATAACTACAATATTACGAAAAGTCCATTCATTCATCCATGCCGAGGAAGTCACACTCAGACTGGAAGACCAGGAACAGGGTATTAATCTGATGCGCAACTATGATGGTACAAAGATCCGTAATCTCAATTTTGCCATTCCCCCGAAATCAATAAATGCGGTTGAGCTGCCTCTGGTAACAAGAGACCGGAACATAGGTACCCTGATCGTCAAACCACAAGAACCACTCGACAAAGAGAGCCTGGTTCTCCTTACGAACCTCGTCAAGCACATCTCACTTTGCCTTGCCAATTCAATGCTTTATAAGATTTCCATAGAGGACACCCTGACCGGACTTTATACAAGACGCTATTTCGAGCAGAAGTTAACCGAAGGCATCGCTGAAGTTCAGCGTGATAATAGAAAACTCGCAATCGTCCTTTTTGACATAGACAACCTGAAGGACGTTAATGATCAATTGGGACATAAAATGGGTGACCACGTGCTTCGGAGCTTCTCTCAGATCCTGAAAGTCCATTCGCGCAAGCGAGACATTATCGCTCGCTGGGGTGGGGATGAGTTCGTTGCCATCATTCCGGGTGCATCAGAAGACGAAGCGCATGTTTTTGGTGAAAGAATGAAGGAACTGTTGTCAAACGAAACTTTCATCGCAGAGAACAAGAACATGAAGTGCAGCGTCTCTTACGGTTCTCTTGAGTATCACCCCAAATCGAGGATTCGCGACAGTGAAATCTTCCATGAGGTCGATAAGAGACTACTCTTAATGAAAAAAGCCGTCAACCGGTAATCCAAGTTAAAACTACTTTAAAACTACTTCATAGTTTCCTTCAAAAAATCTAACGAAGAACGTGAGTCCAATCAGGGACAAGTTTCATCGAAAAAACTTCCTCGGTTTTTCGCAATAGCGATGGAGAAATCCATCTGCGAAAAAAAATATTAGATAATGTTTTGCTGATTTGCAGTTGGGTTAATTCGACCGCTGTTCAGTGTAGCGTCAGTACTGCACCAGGGAAAATACCTCGTATCCCTTCAGTTTTTCGCGGCCTTTGAGGTAGGTCAAATCACTTATGAATACACAAGCAACGATCTTGCCGCCAAGTTTCTCGACCAGCTTGCATGTCGCCTGAACCGTACCGCCAGTGGCCAGAACATCATCAAAAACCAACACTCTTTCCCCTGAATCTATCGCATCTTTGTGGATCTCGATCGTATTCGTACCGTATTCCAGGGTGTAATCCAGAGCAACTGTCTCGGCCGGCAATTTACCCGGCTTTCTAACTGGCACAAAACCGCAATCAAGTTTGTACGCGATTACGCCGCCGAAAATATAACCGCGAGCTTCTACCGAGACTAACTTGTCAACCTGTTGGTTTTTATACTTTTCGACTATTGTATCGATAACATACTTGAAAGGTCCGGATTCTTTCAGCAGTGTAGTAATATCCCGGAACATCACTCCCTTTTGTGGAAAATCCGGAATGTCACGGATATACTTCTTCAGATCCATCACGCCTCCTTTATCTCAACTCGCCTTGAATTGCCTTCAACTACCAAAAATTGCTTCATGTGTCATTTTTAATTTTGCAGCCGGAATTCGGTGAATCCAGAATCTCTCTCTGACCACTTCACTTTGACGCCGGTCACGTGAGCCGAAACAGGACCGATCTTTAGATGGTCGATAAAATCTTTGATTATACCCTTACCACCCTCAGCAACAACTTCAACTGTTCCATCCGGCATATTTCTTACATAACCCTTTACATCATACAAACGAGCCTGGTTCATGACAAAAAACCTGTAACCGACCCCCTGCACAACACCTTGAACAATGATTTCTGCTTTCATTCTGATATCGCCTTGAATGCACGTTCAACGGCATCGGCAGCATTTTTAGCATTTATTATCGGTGCTTCTATGCGCCAGGTATCAATACCAATTACCGGCACATTATACATCAGGCAAAATGCGATCTCGGTCAATGTCCCGTACTTACCGTCTATGGCAATCGCGCAGTCACACGTGCGGGCGATGATGAAGTTACGCGCTTGACCCATACCGGTGACGATCGGAATATCAACGTAGGGATTAGCGCTTGCCTTTTCGGCCGTCGGCAAAATACCGATGACCACACCCTCTGACTGACTTGCACCCTTCGAAGCCGCGGCCATGATCCCGCCCATGCCTCCGGTTATCAGAATTGCGCCGCGCTTAGCGACGAGGGAGCCGACCTCTTCGGCGATCTTGAGGTGTTCCTCACTCGCCTCTGATCCACCGATCACTGCTATGATCTTTCGTTTCATGGACTAGTTTAGTGTATTGATCTTCCGGTTATTAACACCACTGCTAACTTCTCAACTCAAAGCTTATCGACACGTCCCCCATCTCCGTCACGAATTCTGTACAAATCTCTGATTTGTCCACAGAATTCAGTGTCCCGAAATCCCATAGGGATGAGGGGATCTCCCCGTCTCTGCGTCTCCGTTTCACCGTATCTCCCTGTCTCCGTGTCTCAAACTCGGGGCGGTGGGATTTGTCCCGCAAAAACCGAAATCTGCGATTTCGTTGATTTTGCGAGGATCCCGTTTCATCAATCAAGTAAATAAGGTGAAGGAAACGGGGAACCCACGACTCAGATTTCGTTCGTGCAACCTTCCAAAGATCCTGCTTATGCATATCGATCGGGGCGGTGGGATTTGAACCCACGACCTCATGGTCCCGAACCATGCGCGCTAAACCACTGCGCCACGCCCCGTTATTCTTTCCAACCTTGTTTGCCAAGTAACGGTACAAAGGTGCACTCAAATATTTCCTTGCGGAATATTCTTCCCCTTTGTTTTGTCACTAGATTCAACGTCTGGTATAGCTCGCTGCCGACCGGAATGACCAGTCTACCCTTCTCAGCCAACTGGTCGATCAAAGCATTCGGCACTTCAGGAGCTCCAGCAGTTACTATTATACCATCATAAGGAGCATACTGAGGCCAACCAAGACTGCCGTCTCCGGTCATAAAAGCTATGTTCTTGAAACCCAATCTGTCCAGTTTATCCCGCGCACTTTCCTTCAGTGCAGACAGCCTTTCGATCGTGTACACCATCTTAGATAACAGCGCAAGAATCGCGGTCTGGTAACCAGAACCAGTGCCGATCTCGAGGACCGCATCGCCAGGTTTCAGTTCCAGCAATTCGGTCATCACCGCAACCATGTAGGGCTGCGATATCGTCTGCCCGTGACCGACCGAAAGCGGATAGTCATTATATGCCTGGTGCACGTAGATATTATCAACGAAGAAATGCCTGGGCACACACATCATGGCGTCGATCACTCTCGCGTCTTCGACGCCACGGGCGACAATCTGTTCCTTTACCATTCTTTCCCGCTCGTGCCGCCATTCCTGGGTCTCGATCATCGTCCCATTAGAATAACCGAAAAGACGCGAAAGTCAATGCCGATTTGGAAATCAATCCTCGACATGTCCATCCAACGGCTTCCAACCTACCCGGATTTTCCTCCGATATAGCCGTCCAGGTTCTGCATTATATCATAGTCAGTCAAATCCAATTTCAATGGTGTGATCGAAACATAATGCTTGTCGATGGCCTTGAAATCGGTGTCATTATCCGCCCGGTACGACAGCACACCATCAATAATAGAATATATGACGTTTTTCTTCTCTCTATCCCTTATCACCTTGTCTTTGTATATACGCTTCCCCATACGCGTTATTTTTTCACCCTTGATCTTACCGCTCGGTATATTGACGTTAAGAATAATATCGTTCCTGTCCGACGCGAGGACACGGCCGATCAGGTCACGGGAATATTTGACTGCGTTCACAAAATCGCACGAAGCATCGACCGCGATCGAAATCGCCAGCGAT
The DNA here is from genome assembly GCA_029858255.1 of candidate division WOR-3 bacterium. Taxonomy (NCBI): domain Bacteria; kingdom Pseudomonadati; phylum Caldifarciminota; species Caldifarciminota bacterium. The sequence goes on from JAOUFJ010000003.1 coordinate 94,911, forward strand.
CTTATTCCCATACTCGCACCCTGCAAAGCCGCGGCGACTGTCCCGGAATAGAATACATCGCTGCCCATGTTCGGCCCGTGGTTTATCCCGGAAACAACGAGGTCTATTTTCATGCCTATCAAGTCGTGATATGCCAGAAGCACGCAGTCAGTAGGCGTGCCGGCAACAATGTAGAAATTCTCATGAAGCTTTTCAACTCTTATCGGCTTTCTCAGCGTCAGTGAATGACTTGCCCCGCTCTGCTGCGTACTCGGTGCCACGACCATGACGGTGTAATCTTTCTTCAGTTCCTTGTACAGTGCTTGGAGACCAGCAGCATCATAACCATCGTCATTGGTCAACAATATCAACGCCATAAAAACCTCACTGCCATAGTTATAAACCGTACCGTATCGACCATGGGGCTGATGTGACTCTTTTCACTGCCATATATCGTGCTGACCGGTACAAAGCCGATTCTGAATTTCTTCCTGGCTGCCTCTATCACCATTTCCGATTCGATCTCATATTTATTTGTCCTCAATTCTATCTCATCAAATATTTTCAAGTCTATGTACCTGAAACCGCACTGAACATCTGTCGTTCGCACGCCGGACAGTAACGATACAACAAGATTCACAGTTCGATTTGTCAGCAGCCTGTCCAGGGGCATGTGTTTGAATATATTTTCACGTTCTCCGATTGTTATGTCATAGCGACCGTTTATTTCCAGGAAAGAATCTATTTCCGATACTTTATGCTGCGCATCGGCGTCGATCACAAAAATCTTTTTGATGTGGCTCTTCCGTGCAAGATTGAAACCATTTCTCAACGCCGCACCCTTACCAAGGTTCTGTTCATGTTTCAGCAGATTTACACCTTGCTTCTTTGTCAGTTCTTCAGTCCTGTCTGACGAACCATCATTAACCACGATTATGTTGTCCCTGCTGAATCCATAATTAACTAGATCGTTTATCACCGTGCTTATGGTCTTTTCGGCATTAAATGCTGGAATTACAGCACCGATATCTCTCAAATCCACGATCAATTTTACTGCTGTACAGGAAGAAGTCAAGCGACCAATATATACGGTCATATCAAAAGGGACGCGTCTCCCGTCAGGTCATTACCCTTCGAGCTCGCCGAGAAGTAATAATCCACATCTAACACCATGCTGTCGAACCACGATTTACCGTATTGACTTAAAACCTGTGTCGGATAGAATAATCCATGAAGAATATTGCTGTGCTGGCTTCAGGAAGGGGCTCCAATTTAGAGGCAATAATCAAAAGCATTGAGAACGGGACGCTACAGGCGAATCTCGCCTGCGTGATCAGCGATAACAAAGATGCGCGGGCCCTGCAGATCGCCCGAGACCATGGATTCAAGGCAATATGGCTGGACCCCGGGCCGAAAAAGACCTGGCTGTTGCCTGAGTTCGAAGAAAATTACGTGAAGACGCTGCAGGAACATAAGGTAGATCTGATCTGCCTTGCCGGTTTCATGCGGGTCATAAAGAAACCTTTGCTAGAAGCGTTCAAAGGCAGGATCCTTAACATACATCCGGCATTGTTGCCTTCCTTTCCTGGACTCGACGTGCAGCGAAAAGCGCTCGAATACGGCGTGAAGTTCTCCGGATGCACGGTTCATTTCGTAAACGAAGATGTTGATGCGGGTGCTATCATAACCCAAGCCGCAGTGCCGGTGCTTGATGACGATACACCTGAAACACTCGCCGCGCGGATACTGAAAGAAGAACACCGTATCTACACCGAAGCCATCAACATCATCGTATCGGGTAAATATAGGATTGAAGGTAGAAGAGTAATAAAAACTGGTTAAAGGGTTGAGGTTGGGATGCTGGAAAAGCACGAGTCCGTCATTCCTCAGTTGTATTCCAGCTTCCAAATCATTCAGCCACAGACGAGGTTGTCATAGGGCGGTTAGCTCAGTTGGTTAGAGCGTCGGTCTCACATACCGAAGGTCACCGGTTCAAATCCAGTACCGCCCATGCGAAATTCACTTGCATTTGTAGTGTAATGCAAAGGTGAATTTCAGCATCCCGAGCGTTAGCGAGGGGAGCAAATTCGATCATTAGTTTCAGCATCCCGAGTCCGCCGGCAATTATGCGGACGAGGGGATTTTTGTTCATACGGAGAACTGATCATGGTAGACGCACACATCAGAACGGTCCAGGAACTTCTCGGACACAAGGACATCAAAATGACGATGAGGTATAGCCATCTCTCTACCGCACACAAGCAAAACGCGGTGAGGAAATTGGATGTTTGCACAGAAAAGAAAGATGATGTAGGTATGTTGAAGGTCATAATCGGAGGATAACATGCGAAGAAAAATCATTGCGGTGACTGTAGGATTCTTGGTGTCATTAGGAATGCTGTTTATCATTAATATCCTATATCACCCAGGTCGCTATCCCGTAATTGTTCCTGTCATTGCACATTCTCTGTTTGCTCTTGTTGGCGGTTTCACTGCTGGTTATCTGATAGGCCGTCGCGGATTAATATACGGGTTGTTAGTAGCAATAATGCTTGAGACACTCGGTATTGCAAATCATTTCAGGGTAACCCCAATAAGCATTCATACTCTGACTGGAATAGTCCCGACACCATTGTTTGTGTTCGCATGGCACAACTACGTTTGGGGACCATATCATTTCGTTGTTTTCTTCTGGAAGAACATGTATGGATTCCCAATCGTCGCACTTATCTCTGGTGCCGCAGGTGGTCATCTCGGTCAACTTTTGGCACAAAAATGGCACAAGCGTTCACAGAAGAAATCCGATGCTTCAAAGAGTGAAACCAGATAATGCTTCGTCGAGGTCTGCCTGAATGTGCTTATGTCTCACATACCGAGGGTCACCGGTTTCCCGTTTTCATATGACAATTCTATATAGCAAGGAAACGGGATGTCGAGTCCGCCAATTAATCGCACGAATGAGAAAAGCGAATTTTCGATGAGTCTTTCTGCGGTCAAAAAGTGTAAAAAGTGTATGCCTGTCCCCGGCCAGGGCTGGGATCAATATCCCAGCCCTGAGCCAAATTTTCACTTAAACTTGATGAGCTTTTGGGTCTCTGCCTGTTCGTTCAATTCAATACGCAGGAAATATACTCCTGGAGCAAGACGCAGAATTCTTGTATCTCCCAGAGTCACAGAAAGAGGAACGGATGTATAGGTCGCAGAATATGCTGATGCACCACAGATATCGTAGAGTGCGATACTCAGCGGCCCTTTCACTGACTCATCAAAACTTACGGTAATCCTTTCATTGAAAAAAGAAGGAGCAGAAAACAAGCGGTGAGATGCAGCAACGGCTTCCCCATGCTCGATTACTCCCACATTACCGGTCGGATCGCACTTGTAATAGATCTCCCAATTTCCATCACGATCGTCATGCCAGACTACATGCACATGTGAACCGGAAACCGCCACCGAAGGCTCCCTCGACTCGGAAACATTGTCCGTAAGTCTTGTATCTACGCCCCAGTTTACGCCATCATCGAAAGAACATTTGTAGTAGATCTCAGATGGATCTTCGTTCCGGTCATCCGGCCAGACAACATGCACATGAGAACCGGAAACCGCTACTGAAGGATACCACGAAGCAAAACTATCAGCGAGCATTACTTCCGTCTCCCAATTTGTGCCGTCATCCAGAGACCGCGTGTGAAAAATCTTGGGGCTATCGACCCCGAAGCGAAAATCAGCGTAGACAACGTGCACAATGGAATCAGAGACCGCCACCGAAGGAAACTGCGAGGTGGCAGGAGTAATAGGCCTATCCGTCTCCCATGACGTACCATTATCAAGGGAACGTGTATAATAAATCTGCGGGGCGGCACGCATGTCCATCCAGACCACGTGCACGATCGAATCAGAGACTGCCACCGAAGCAAGGTTCTTTCCAGCGGGCGGGGCAGCAGGAGTGATTATTGTATCTGTCCCCCAGGTCGCGCCATTGTCCAGAGAACGTGCATAGTAGATCTGAGGTCCGGCACGCATGTCCGTCCAGACTACATGCACGATCGAATCACAAACAGCCACCGAAGGATGGTACCCCACGCCGGCAGTGGGAGTGAGGCCAATATCCGGACCCCAGGTTGCACCATTATCTAAGGAACGTTTGTAATAGATCCTTGGTGGTCCAATACGGCCGTCATACCATGCAACGTGTATTATTGAATCGCAAACCGCCACTGATGGGCGTTCTGACCAAGCAGCATCTTCAGTAATGCGACTATCCGCCTCCCAGATCATGCCATTATCCGTGGAACGCTTGTAGTAAATCTCAGTATTGCCATCACGATCGTCATGCCAGACCACATGAACCATATCACCGGAACACGCAACACACCAGGCATTGTTAAAAGAAGTCACGGATTCGGAAGGGTCATTGGTCAACCGTACATCCGGCTCCCATTGAGCCAACAATACAAGAGGCATGAACACCCCAAAGACTATTGTCAGCAGATACTTTTTTCTGTCCATTTCAACCTCCTTTATCGACAAGGTATCCTCAATCTAAATCTACTCTCAACACCAACATCACAATGTTCAGAATACACAACAATGCATTATAGGTTGAATTGTGTGCATTTTCGAGTCCTGAGGTGGTCTCGAAAGCGTTTGTATTTAAACATTTGTTAAGGGCATGGCTTCATTGTTGACTTTATTTTGGTTTTTTGTACAATGTTTCCGCATATGGACAACAGACAGCGTCTGCGGCTCAAGGTTACGCATCACTACCTTCAGAACGAAGTTTCATTCAGACAGACCGCTCTGAAGTTTCACATTGCTTATCGCACGGTCTTCAAGTGGGTTAGATTGTATAAGGAACAGGGTGAAGAAGCGCTTTTGTCAGCTTACAGAAGACCCTGGAACCGGGCAAAGCCGGATTTTGAAACAAAAGTCGCCCTGATGAAGGAACATGAACCGGGGTTGACCGTGCGTCAGGCAAAAGAGATCCTGGAAAAAGAAGGCGTCAGAATTTCCATCAAAGGGATATGGGGGATCTGGAAGAGGCATGGTTATGCAGGATTCAATCAAGAAAATATGAGCAGCAACTTCACCGATTGTCCTTGGACCGAGGAAGCAAAAAAGAAATATGAGTTAGCGCAACAACTCTTTGAACGCGGAGCAGTCGATAGGTCGGCTGAGATACTGAATTCTATTCCTGCACTACATGAAAATGAACTTCTTCCACAGATCCCTGATTCACTGCTCAACATGAGAAGGCAGATCGAGAAAATGGGCCTTCTGTTCGGTAAAATTCCCGTCCGTTCCTATCTGGGACGATTGCGGGTTTTATATGAAGAGTGTCACAACCAGAATCTGCACTATTCAATCTTCATCGTGGGATCGCTGGAAATCAAGGCATTATCATGGAGCGGCGAACCGTTGGAGATGTTGAACAGAGTAGTGGAACTAAGAAAGATACTCAAAAGAACCGGAGATAAATATTCTTATTCACTCTTCGCCCCAAGGCTTTCGCTCCTGATCTCCGAGGGATTTGCACAGACCGGGCTTCTAAACATAAAAGCGGCATCGGACATAGCCAGAACCTGCCGTATCTTGCTTAGGAGACGAAAACGTGTATCTCCGTTTTTCATGCGGGATCTTGGACAACTTTATGCACAATTGGAGGATTTCAGAGAAGCCAAATATTGGTATTTAAAATCAAGAGGTAGACTGAATGAGGAAGAAGAGAAGATCACCACATCATTCCTCGCTGATATATTCATTGTGAAGGGGGAGTATAAGAAAGCCCTCGAAATCTGGAAAAATGAAGAATTAGACCATTGGGGGAGTCATTCCAAAATGCTTCGCATAAAATCCATGTGGTCGCTCGTCAAAGGAATGCCCCATAGAGCAATATCGCTCGCCACCGAGGTGCTTGCTTCGTTAGAGAAAGAGGAGGCAAAAGGTAGTATTTTTGGTTGTTATTTGACGATTGCAGGCGCATATTGTAGTCTGGGTGAAAACACCAGAGCCAGACGCATCCTCAAGGGCCTCCTTCCCTTTGTAGCAAAGAACCAACTGGAAATCTTGACAACTATTATCGAAATTCTTGCCTCTCAGGCACCGCATGAGAAAGATTCCATTGCAGTAGACAAACAATCCATGCCCACCATAAAACTCGCCCTCTTACTCAGGAACGGGCAATACGCAAAAGCCGTGAAACATGCGGAGGACAAGGGTATTACAGGGTTCCTGCAGAGGTATATCTTTTTCTTTCCGGAGGTAATCACGGATCTGTTAGAGAAAGGAAAACCGACAAACCTTCCACGGACGATGCTCAACTTGCCCGCCTTCCGAAAGGAAATACCGGTCTACTCTGTGAACTTTCTGGGAAGGCTCATTGTTATCAGAAACCAGCAATATCAGAGGATGAAATTGGCGCCAAAAGACGCCGCTTTCCTGATCCATTTAGCAACTGCAAAAAACCGATGGATCGCTCTTGATAGGATCTATGAAAATTTCTGGCCGGACAGCAAGAACCCTTCAAGAAATCTGGCGCATCTTTTGGTCAGATTAAGAAAAGCACTCTGTCTGCCTTCACATTTCTTGTACATCAAAGAGAATAGTCTCTCTTTTGACTGCCATTTCATCACTGATTACAATGAGTATCAGGAGCACCTTGCCCGGGCAAAGGCATTCTCAATTGCTGGTGAATGGGCGTTTGCTAGGACTGAGTACCTACATGCCTTCTCACTGTTTCGAGACGCACCATTCAAGAGAATGTATGATGACTGGTCAGAAAACATGCGCAACACGATCCTTGGTAACCTGGAAAATGAAACAATGAAATATGCCGAAGCCTGCTCTGCGTACGGTGAACGGGAAAAGGGCATTGAGACACTGCAGAAAATCTCCAAGGTCATCCCCTTTTCGGATGAAATCGAAAACCTTATAAATAGTCTAACTGCCTAATAAATCACGAATTCTTTCATCTTCGTAGCACACGCCCGCAAATCTCGACACATATACCCATCTGCTATTCTTTGTTGGCGAATCGAGAATTCGGAGTCTACTCTGTGCTGAACGGAGCGTGTCCCCTGCGGATCCCTGTGGTGATTTTCTAGATCCCTAATTCTTCGCCGACTATTACCACATTGATGACTGGCCTGTACTTATTGTTGTCGTACTCCCTCTCTATGATAACTGTTTTGTTGCAGATCCTCCACGGCGAGGAGCAATCACTGCATACACCTGTCGAGCCGCATGGCGGCATTGGATCGAATTCCGGGTGGCGTTTCACGTTCGCCGGAGCAGTCCTTTCTTTGATCTTCTTTAATGCTCCCTCGAGGTTCTCTACGATCTTGTTAATTCCCACCACAATGACAACCTTGTCTGGACCGAAAAGCATTGCGGCAACACGGTTCCCGTGTCCGTCGACGTTGACTATTTTACCATCCAACGTCAACGCGTTCGTGCCCGTCACAAATACATCCGAAGTCAAAGCCCGTTTTTTAAACCTAATACTTTCCTCAACACTGATTCCGGGTTTCCATGGATCCAGGAAAATATAATCGCCTTTCGCAAGCGCATCTACAACACCTATTTGCCTCAACGTTAGCGAATCACCGAATCCGACGATACTGCCCTCGGGTATCATAGACATGACCTTCTCAAAAGCCTGCTTCCTGTTTTTCACATAGAACGCCGATATGTTGTTATCTCCAAGTCTACCGATCAACTCCTGGATTTTTTGTTTAATCTTCATCACACCACCCCGCGCTTTATTTTAGCGGCCTTTCCCCGAGCGTTAGACGACTTCCACACGGCAGTTTCGCATAGATTATGCCTGCAGGGCATATTCACAGCCCAAAAGTGCATGCCTATCCCCAAAGAGGGCTTATTCCATTCTACTGATCACATCCGCTACTTCTTTCACGGGCAGCACGACCGGCAGGATATCAAACCCACCGCTGCGCATCATCATTTCAAATGGAGACGATTGAGCAGCTACATCCACTTTCAGCAGGACGAATCCGACTATCATACCGTCAGTATCAAACACCGGCGCGCCGAGGTCACTCATGTCAGGTGAAATGTTCAAGACATACCAGGTGCGTGGTTTTGTGATAATACCAACTATCCATGCCGGCACTGCGAGCGGCGTGTAGTTGGCCGAACTTCCGAGTTTTGACAGGAGAACCACTTGGTCCAGCATTTCTGGCATTGCACCATCTTTCAGCGCAACATGAACCAAGGTTTGCTCGATTTTCTCGATGGGGCGCAGCAATGCCAGATCAAGGTCCGTATCACGGAGAACGATCTTAGCTGGTATCTCTATTTTATCTGGCAGTATGACCGTTATGTCTTTGACCTGGATGTCAACACCGCTCGGGAACAAACCAAGCGATGAAGGATCAATGCTCGCCAGGGACATGACCATAAGGCCGGAAGGATCGACCACCGTCGCCAGCCGTTCGACCGTCATCTCGGACTTACGAACCTCAAGCACGATGCGTACGCTAACCAGAGCATCCTGTGACTTCTCTGATATTTCCCGGGCACTCTCGGCAATCGGATCCGACCATGCTGGAATGACCGTAATATAACACATTAAAAGAACAAAAGTAATACTACGTCCAAACATTATCCCTCCCCTCTTAGTAATCTGTGGTCCAGGAAGGCACCAACTCAATGAACATATTGTGTATTCCTCTCAACACATGAAAGACTACATGCTTTCTTTTCTCGTCGGCGATTTTCTCCATGATACTGGCAAATGCATCGATATCAGCGATATCTACTCCATCAACGGAAAGCACTAGATCACCGACTTCAAGATTTGCCAGCGCTGCCCAACTTCCCTCGCTTACATTGTCCACGAGCACGCCTTTTTGTTCCGGCTCCCAGCGCTGGTCAACACGGTCCTCAAAGGCGATATCGCGTGCCGTGAACTCGAAATCTTCATCTGTATACTTCTTCATCTCATCTTTAGTTGCAGGTGAAGAACCCAATACTACTGACGACTGCATCTCTTTCTTGTCCCGGAGCACTGTCAGGGTTACTTTGCTACCGATATCGTATTTCCGCAGCATTACCGGCAGCACTCCAATGTCTGAAGCCATCGACGCTTCGATCTGTTCGCCCTCAACGGCGACAATGACATCACCGATCCTGATGCCGGCTTTTTTGGCTGCGCTGTTGTCGAAAACCTGCGTTACGCGCACGCCCCTGTATTGTTGAATTCCGAGCGCGTCTGAAATATCCCTGGTCAAAACCTGGGTCTCGATACCTAACCAGGCTTTCTGCAACTCCCTGCCCTGGTCTTCCAGGGTAACCGTATCTAGCTTTACAACCGTGATATAGCGACTATTCTTGCGTTCAAAAGCAACCAGGATCGACGTCACTTCTTCATTCCTTGCAGAAAATTCCTCGGTCAGCCCCACCAGATCTCCGACCCTATACATCTTCTTTCCATTCACTTCAGTTATGACGTCGTTGCGTATCATGGCAGGCTCTGCTTTACCACACGGTCCTCCAGGACGGACTGATGTCACAAGCACGCCATCCCGGCTGTCCCTTTTCAATTCTTTTGCCGCCATCAAGGAAATATCGCGTGCTGTAATCCCCCACCTCTTCACCTCAACGGGCCGGGGCCAGATATACTCCCGCTCTTTGGGTATGACCGTCAATTCTCTTCTCTTTCCATCCCTGAGGACTGTCGCATTCACCTTTTTGCCGATCTCAGAGTTCATCAACAATTGGTTGAATATCGGCAACTCTTCGTTGAACCGAACCGTCACATCCTCTCCTGCATAATGCACGAGAATATCACCGGAAAGAAAACCCGCATCGGCTGCCGGAGACCCGCTGATAACACTGCTGATAAGAGCGCCCGTTTCCCCGTCATACGATTCGAGCAACGGCTGTACTTCAATTCCGATCCAGGATCGGGTAACCTTTCCGTTTTCGATCAACTGCCTGACAACATCCTTTGCCAGGTTTGCCGGTATAGCACCCGCGATGCCGAAACTTATTTCATTTATGCCCACGACTTCGCCATTGAGATTAACAAGAGGTCCGCCTGAGTTACCCGGGTAGATCGGAGCGTCGTGTCCGATCCAGCGTACAACAGAACCAACATCTTCACCTTCAAGGGTGAGTTTGAAAGGCCTGAAAACATCGGGCATGACCATCTCCGTATTGCTCACAATCCCCATGGTCACTGACTGCGAAAGGGCAAGTGGGCTGCCCATCGCCAGTACGTATTCACCGACCGACAGCACATCAGAATTGCCGAAGTCTACATATGGAAAATTACGTTTCTCTGGACTGCGAAGTTTGATCACGCAGATATCAGACAGTGGATCAGTGCCAACGACATCGGCTTCGATCTCCTCCTTGCTAAAAAGAGTACATCTCAACCTTATCGCCCTGCCGGCAACGTGATGATTGGTAACAATGTGACCATCTCGATCTATGATAACGCCACTGCCAGAAGATTCCCGTTTGATCTCGCGTCCCTGGCGGTCGAACACCGATACCGCGTGTATCCTTACCAGAGCAGGTTTCACGACTGAGATCGCTTCTTCCACCACCTCATTCAAAACAAGGTCTGCTGGTTTGGTGTCAACAATTCCCTCTGCTGTTTCACTCTGTCCGTGCATCCGCGCCGTCCAGGGCATAAGAACAAGGCTGAAAATGATGATTGATATTGGTTTTGCACCCACTTATTCCTCCATCGTGTTATGAATAAAAGACGTTACGCAGGTGAAGGTTGACAGGCCTGCCTACTATGGTCTCCTTGTACAAAACTAGTGATAATACGCACTCTATTCTATCACCAATCCGACGTGGATTTCTGTCTCTTTTCTTTCTTCGTTTGTTTTTCTTTCTTAGTTTTTTGTTTCTTTTTTTCTTTCTTCTCGGGCTGCTTCTGCATAAATTCCCCCTTAGTATGAAATTTCTATGCTATTCATCACTCAAAAGGCCCCAGCACCGCTCAACCAATGTTTCAAACATACTGTTCATTGTGGATTATTATAAATACAGTGATTTATTTGTCAATGACGCACCAAAGTGAGGGACGCCATAGGTAACCCCGACATCATACTAATAGAATTCCATCTTGAGCAGGGGGATTTCGATTGACATTCTACTTAGCCCTCTATGTTCGCAATGAAGCTCATTTGCCTTATGAAAATCCATCGAGTGATCATTTGTTTCTTTATATCCTGCATAATAACCACCAACTGCCCCCATGGCCGGCAGCCCCGCAGCAAGACCAATCAAGTAGTACCCGTTATCAGGTGGATCATACATAAGACTCCATACTACTAAGGTGATGAAGGAAATACCTCCCCCCAAGGTGGCTCCTACTGTCGATCCAGCAAAACTCCGCAGGAAAGAGCCGTCCGGTTCCATTAAGGCATTCCCGACAATAGTCGCGCCCAGCGCGGGTCCAATTGTCGCCCCGATTCCATAAGACCAGATCGGTTGTTTGGTTACGGCAAACGTAAGACAGGTAAGAAGAACCCCACTTCCTCCTGCACTAAGTGTCTGCAATAACAACTTTGTGCCAGTTATCCTGCCTGCACCGGGCTGATATGTTTGAGTTTTGAACAAAACATCGGTCTCGGTTATATGATCGCCGTTTTGCAGGAACAGACCTGTCGCATAACCACGATTGTGCCGATAATCTATCCTGACGATCCAATCGTGACTGCATGTTGGATATCTTCTATTGAACAAATCACTCATCCCCGGTTTGCTAGAACCGACCTGACATAGCATCAGTATACAAATGAATACATGCATTCTTATCGTACCGCCTCTACATAATTATACAAGTCCCTTCATCTCAGGTCAAGACACCAGAACAACACATCCAAGATGTTCCCCCCTCACTTTTTCGCAAAAGCGCCGAAGTGCAATAATTCACTTTTGCCATACGGGATAGTAATTAATAAAAAAGGGGAGTGACTGAGCCACTCCCCTTTGACAACGTTCTGCGATAAAAATTATTCTACGGTGCCGGACACCCAGAAGTCATCGATCGCACAGTGCCAGTTCGTACCGCCGGACGCCTCTGCCTCGAATCTGACATAGGCATCCTGTCCGTAACCGGTAAGGAACGCGGTTAGATCAACAGATGTATTCGTCGGTGTGGTCGTCGTTGAGATGTTGAACTGGTCCGTTACGTCCACCCAGGTGGTATCGTCGGGAGAGACAAGAACATATATTTCGGCATTCGTATCTTCGATATAGGCAAACCCGACGGTCAGGCTAATGATATTCGCCTGGGCAGTCAGGTGGTACGTTGCGTGATTGTGAGAGCTGACCGGAAATTCGCGGACCATGATGTAATTGCTGTCAAATGCAATCTCTTCGCGCATCACATTCCAATCAGTCGAAGACCAGTTCCCATTACCGTCCAATAGCGCATATACCGAGTCGAGATACGAAGAAGATGGATAAGAATTGAAGTCGTCGGATTCATAGAAACCGTTGAAGACGATCACGCTGATGGTAGGTGATATTCCTTCATTATCGTCGGCATCATACGCCTTCGCATAAATCGTGTGGCTTGAACTATCTACAAGCCCAGCCGTCGACCACGAATGAGCATAGGGCGCTAACGTGTCCGTTGAGACCAGCGAGTCATCGATATAGAATTCCACGCTCACAACGACACTGTCATCTGTAGCATCAGCAGTTATTTCGACTGTTCCGCTTACTGCGGAACCATCAATCGGAAAGGTGATCTCAACCTGTGGTATCTCAGATTCATCCTCTCCCCCGCACGCGATCCACAACATCATGCACATGAGGCATGCTGCTAAGAATTTTTTCACTGTTCCTCCTTTGTTTGCAGGATATACCAGGCTTTATTGAGTTGGTATCATCCTCGTGCGAGGTGATTATATCTATACTATACTGAATGTCAAGCCACTTATGGGGTATTCAGTCGCCCGCTTCGGTTATCAGGTGTTTCATGTATATAAAAAAGATATGGTCTTTTATCCTCTCATCAGTATACAAATCGGTCTTGGTCTGTTTGTAATTATACCCGATATCGAATCGAGTTTTACCAGCAGCGTTGAAGCCGAACCCGCAGGTAATCGTGTTCGTCTTCGCAATATCATCTTCAATATTGACATCAGGATCAACAGTAATATAGTTGAATCCGCCCCTCAGGGCGATCTGCCTGACCGGTCTGATTTCAAGACCGATTTTGACGCCCCACTCATCGCCTTTTACGATTTCTTCAATGACCCGATCGTCAGTACTCACTTTCTGCAGAAAACCCTCTGCACCTATGAGCGCCGGGCCGTGGACAATACCCAGACCACCACCTAAAACGTAGTTCTGGTATGCGGTCTCGAATTCAACGCTGTCGCCCGGATCTGTATATATAGGCACCTGCTGGTCGAATGATCCGTATACCGCGATGCGCAGGAACCGCAGCTTATATAACAGCTGTGTCTTCGCAGAATAAGCGGTTATCCCCAGATCACCCAGCTCATTGCCATTATAAGACCCTGCCAATCCTATCCACCTGTAGCCAAGCGCATTCGCCCAAGTTAGACCTGCAACCTTGATGATCGCGCCCAGTGCCGGCGCAATTGCGTGTCCGCTAAAGGATTCTTCAGTCCCGGAAGGATATTCAAAAATGAAATTCAAATAATGATACTCGGTATTAAACCCCAAATCAAATTTGGCATCATTGTAGCTCAAGCCGGCACCACCACCCAGGGGCACAAGTGATGCGCCATAATTACCGCCTGGCGAACTATAGCTACCATAGAACGCATCAAAAGCAACACCGAAATCAAGGTGATCTGAAAAAGGGCGCGCGTAGATCAAATTGAGAGCCGGGGTGCTTATCGATTCGGTTTCTTCGTCGAACGTACGGCTCAATCTCGAATATCCACCCCAGAACCCCCATGATTGCCGCGACAATTGACCACCGAAGTAATCATAACCTTCCTCAGTTCTACGCGAAACATAAATAATCTCCCACGGTATTGTCTCGAAGGCCGGTATTGACTGGTAGTATCCAAGGGCCTCTACCGGCGCATATGCCTGCAACTTTTCAGGTAACGCCTGTCCGATCGCCCAGTAGACGACTGAATCCCGTTCCCATTCCTCCCGTAACACAGATCCATGCAACCCGGCGAATGAAACGGTGTCGTTCCTGAAGAAACCGGACGATATCCCCGCGAAATCGTACAGGTCAAGTCTTTGATAATCATCCTGGAATAGAAACGAGAGATTACCCATTCCCATAAACCGTGCGTCTGCCGCAAAGCTGCATGCTGCTGTCAAGAATGCTACTATTAATACTATTTTATACGTATACGACATATCTCCTCCAGTTTGAATATTATAAATCTGGTATCATGGTTGTCAATAACGATATGGCACAGATATGACGTCTTGTGAAGTATGGAGATAAGACCCCGAGGCTTATCTTATCTCAGTAGAATAAGCTTTGCCGTTTCCGAGTGTTCGCCTGCTACAAGCTGTGCAAAATAAACACCGCCTGGCAGCTTCCTGTTGGCACTGTCAGCCCCATCCCACTTCACTGATGCCTGATAACCGATCTCAGGTAACTGCCCAAAGTCTTTGACTCGTCTGCCACTCACGTCGTAGATAGTCAATGTCGGGTTGTCTATCAAGTGTCCGGTATCGAGAATCGAGTATCGTATGATGGTATAATCGCCGAATGGGTTGGGATGGATTTGCAGCATGCTCACAGATTGTGTTTGAAGGGTGAGCTCACCAGTGCCGGGCAATGTCATCCAGGGTTCATAGTCAACATAATCGCTCACCGTATCACCCATGCCACCCGGGTTGGTAACCGGATGATATGGACCGGAAGCATCTCCCCACCAGTTATTTTCGGCAACAACGAGTTCGTCCGGATCGTCGTTTCGGACAGCAAAACCAACGTTACCCGTGATGTTGTTGTTGATGACCAGCGGCGACGAATTATACCCACTGTATATCCCATCCCCGGCATTACCTGATATGATGTTGCTGTCGATGATCGGCGAGGATGCAAGATAAGACCAGATCCCGCCGCCTGCAGAATCAGCGGAGTTCTCTGTTATTGTATTCATGGTGATCGCCAGCAGGGGATTGATCACATAGTAACAGGCTAAGCCGCCTCCGTAATTGGCCGTGTTGCCGGAAATCACGTTTTCCCTGACAACGGTCATCGTGAACGGGCAATCGATATAGACACCGCCGCCCGCGTGTGCCGTATTCGCCGTAATAGTGTTGTTCATGACCAGGGGAGCGATATTCGCCGCGTCGCAGAAACAGGCAACGCCGCCTCCCTGATAGGAAATGTTTTCACTTATCACATTATTGACTATCACGGCCGATGACCACTCGGTATAGATACCTCCGCCTTGTGGCGGCGGACCGAGTGTCGAAAATTCTGACGAGCGACCAACGCGAGGATATCCATATTCATACCCCGCGCTTAAACGGTTGTTTCGCGATTGCCACTGCGAGGTGTTGTTGGTAATGATATTATTGGTGATCCTTGGTCTGCCCCCGACAGAGTGTATTCCACCACCTTGCCATGCGTCGCCGTTTCTTATCGTGAAACCGCGGATCGATGTCGTCGAATCCGTTGGCATCAAAGACAGGTATATGACACCGCTTTCTTTACTGCCGTCAATAACCGTGGTATCGGGACCGTATTCACTCAGAAGGTTGATCCCCTGAACATATGGCCAGTCTATATTCTCGTAATAGACTCCCGGGCCAACCAGCACCGTATCATTAGTAGAACATGAATCCAGAGCCACCTGTATCAAATTCAGAGTAGAATCTGGATGAACGTAAAGAATTATCGCGTTGCCAATGGAAAAGAAGCACAGCAAGCCCAATAAAATCATGCATCGTATACATTTCTTCATACTCTATCCACCCCCTGGTCCAGATTATCAAAAAACTTTGTAATACATCGCCAATAAGTCATTATGCAGAATGATTCCGTCATGTCAAGATACTCGATGCTTGACAAGGTTTGTTTCATAAATAGAATACGTCATGGACACAGCAGTAGGGTCGATCGATATACCGGGACTCAAAAAACTGAGATCGGGAAAAGTCCGCGAGGTATTTGACTTGGGCGACCAATTGCTGATATGCGCCACAGACCGCATTTCCGCGTTCGACTATATTCTGCCGACGCTTATTCCCAAGAAAGGCGAAATCCTTACCCAATTGTCCATATTCTGGTTCCAGGCAACAAACCATATTATCGAAAACCACTTTATCACCGATGATGTCAACAAGTATCCCCCGGCCGTCCTGGATTATAAAGAAACCCTGCAAGGCCGTTCGATGCTCGTGAACAAAGCAGAATTGATCGAAGTCGAATGTGTTGCGCGCGGGTATATTGCCGGTTCAGCGTGGAATGAATACGAGAAGACCGGCATAGTAGGTGACGTAGCGTGCAGCAATCTAAAGAAAGGTGACAAATTCCCGATACCACTTTTCACACCTGCCACCAAATCGTTTTCAGGACACGATGTCAATATCAGCTTCGAAGAAATGAAGAAAACGGTACCAGCAAGAGACGCTGAATACATCAAGCACAAAACGATCGAAATCTATAACTTCACCCATGATTACGCGCTTGAACGGGGCATCGTGATCGCAGACACAAAGTTTGAGTTCGGAAGGTTGAACGACAAGATTATACTCATCGATGAGATATTTACGCCTGATTCAAGTCGCTTCTGGGACAAGGAGCTGTACGACAAAGAACGTTCCCTCATTGCCTTTGATAAGCAGTTCGTACGCGATTATCTGCTCAGCACTGATTGGAACAGGAATTCAGAACCGCCCGAGTTGCCGCTCGACATCGTCGAGAAAACGGTTGAGCGTTACAAAGAAGCGCTGAAAAGACTGACTCGATAAGACGACAATATCCTCTTTCGGATTTCTTACCGAGCCCGAACCGTTGCCAGCCCGATCCCAACCAAGCAATTCATCAAGGCAAAAACAAAGAGCGTAAATACAATTCCCAGTATCGGTATCAGAAGCATTGCTGTGACGAGTGCGCCGATACTTGACCCGATCAGGTCGACACCGTAGACAAAACCAGGCCGTTTACTTTCCAACGCCGCGATACTCAGAGGAAAGTGCATTCCGCCTATCAAACCGCCCGCAAACACCAAGAATGCAACGATCAGATTAATGCAGGGTAGCTGGAAAAGGGCGACAGCGATAATTACGGCGAAATACACACTCAACACAAATTCTATTCTCAACAGGTTACCGACCGGTCTACTTCTCAACCCCGGAACTCTCAAGTAGATCAATGTACCAGCCGCCAGCCCCAGCATGTAAAAGGCGATGATCGCACCGATCCAGCCGTAGACATACCCATAGAACACCTGGAAGAGCACGATCAGAATCACTTCGGCCGATATTTCGCTCGCACCCACGGCGAGCACCGAGACATAAATAATGGATCTTCGTCTGTAGAAGAAGAATACAAGCAGGAGCGACAAGAGGAAGAACACTGCAGGTATATTGAACAAGCCAACGAATACCTTTCTCGTGGAACCGGACAGAATACCGCCCCAGAGGATCGAGGAGAAGTAATAACACACCGGCTTGAGGTCGCTGTTATAGTAACCCTTGGATCCGGCAATGCGTTCCCTTATGTAGCCGAGTTTTTCTGCTGACAGGTCATATCTGAAGTAATATTCATTGACGTAGGTCAAAGCGAGGCCCCTTCTTTTGATCCTGGCGCTCAGGGTATCGACGATACCGTCCGTGGCCAAAGCACCATTGCTGGCAATGAACGTAATCTTCGACGCAGGCAGAACAATGATATTGCCGAAAACCGTATTCAACGTATTGTATGTCGTCCTCAATAATTCACCGTATACAGGGCTAATGATGTCTGGTGGTGCTGTTATGCGCACCGACAACAGACCTCCAGGGCTGAGAGTTCTGTTTGCCTCGCCGAAGAATTCCTTTGTGTAGAAACGGTTTATCTGGGCGTTCACCGGATCGGGTAGATTAACTATGACAACATCGTATTTCACATCTGCATGTTTCACATGGTACCTCGCATCGCCGAAGATGACGGTGAGTTTCTCGCTGCGGCTCAAACTTTCGCCAAGATATCTCTGACCAATTTCAAATAGCATCGGATCCAGCTCGACGTAAGTAATGTTCTGCACACTCGGATGCTTGAGGACCTCGGTAATACTACTGCCGATGCCTCCTCCAACGAGCAAGACATTCTTCGGCTCCGGGTGGAGCAAGAGCGCATAGTGGACGGCTTCTTCACTCGAATAAGGATCAGGGTATGAAAAATCATAGAGGCCATTTGTATAGAAATTATACTGTTCACCGGATTTCGTAACCGCAATCACACCATATCTTGATTCGTTCAGACCGATGAGATCAACGCTACCCATTTGCACTTTCCTGAAATGCATCTCAACCGAGTCAATCCAAAGGAACAATACGGCAAGCAGCAAAGGCATCCAGAGCACCTTCCTCATCTGCAGGAAGTAAAGCGTGATCAACAACAGGATGATGCCGGACAATAGCATAATGCCAAAAGGAGGTAGGATTGTCACAAAGAGAAATGAGAAAAGGATACCGCCGGCGAATGCACCAATACCCTCGAGGAAATACACTCTCTCAGGTTGGAGGATCCGTGATGCGCTCGGGAATAGCGCACCTATAACCATACATACGGGCGCCACGGTAATAACCGATATTACAATTATTCTGTTCAGATCAATGACTTCACCAAGCGGCAGGCTGAATATCCGCGGGGCAATTCTGATGAAGCACAGTGAAAAGAACTGGAGGAGGCAAAGAATAAATAGTAATATCGCATATACCCTGGCCGGATTAGTCCGTAAGCGGATGCTGGAGAAAACAATGCTGCCGATACCGCCCCAGATCAGCCAGAAACACAAAAGGATTCCAGAGACAAGTTCATTGCCGCTGAAAAGCGCGAGTGCCTCGCGTATGATAAGGGTCTGCGCCACAACCGCTGCGAATCCCGAAACAAACACAACCAGATCTTTCCGCCGCATATATTGAGTTTAGGCAAAAAGGCAGGAAAATCAACCGGATGATTATGTGCCTCAATCTCTGTCGTGTGGACTTGACTTGCTCATATTTATGACTAATATTAGTACAAAAGGAGTACTCTATGTCCGGACATTCGAAATGGTCCAAAATCAAGAGGAAAAAAGGTAGCGCTGATGCAGCACGCGGCAGACTCTTCTCAAAACTTATTAAGGCAATCACGATCGCTGCAAGACACGGCGGTGGAGATCCCGATTCCAATGCAAGACTTCGCACGGCAGTCGACGAGGCTAAATCGAACAACATGCCGTGGGATAACATAGAACGCGCCATCAAGAGAGGAACTGGCGAAATTGATGGTCAGGCGCTCGAAGAAGTCACCTATGAAGCTTACGGACCGGGTGGTGTGGCGATCCTCATTGAGATCGTGACCGATAACCGTAACCGGGCGACATCCGAAATCCGCCATGTACTCTCACGGTTAAATGGCTCGCTCGGCACAAGCGGGTCAGTTGCTTGGCAGTTCAGCGCCCAGGGTATGATATCAGTAGATGCCAAAAAATACGACGAAGATACGATAATCGCCTATGCACTGGAGGGAGGCGCAACCGATGTCAAGACTGAAGATGAAACCTATCTGATAGTAACAGCTCCCGATACTTTTTCCAAGGTGAAAGAAATCCTGCAGAATAATAAGATCGAGATCTTAACTGGTGAAGTCACAAAAGTCCCGCAGAATACTGTCCCGCTCACAGACAAGGAGGCGGAAAAAATGCTGAAACTCTACGAAGCCCTCGATGCTCTGGATGATGTGCAGCAAGTCTACGCAAATTTTGACATCTCCGATGAAGTAATGGAAAAAATCTCCTCGGAAGCAGGTTGAAGCTTATCGGCATTGACCCGGGGATCAACGCTACCGGCTATAGCATAATAGACGACAAGAACTGTATAACGGCTGGTACGATTCGAACAAAACAAACCAATACCTACAAGAAAATAAGTGAAATATGCATACGCGTGGAAAGTCTGGTGAACGAACACAATCCAGATTATGTAGCTCTTGAAAAGGTTTTCCATCACAAGAACGTGCAAAGTCTCATACGCTCATCCGAGTTAAGAGGAGCGATCATAATGACGATATTGTCATGCGGAAGGGATGTCGTCGAATACACACCGGCGCAGATAAAATTGACGACAACCGGCAATGGGCGGGCGTCAAAAATGCAGGTCAGATATTTCATTGAGAAAGCGATCATGAAAGACCACAAGCGACTTTCGAGTCATGCGATAGACGCGGTCGCCATCGCGTATACAGCAACCCGTAAGATACGCCATGATCTCAGGCACCGTCAACAGGGGTAACAATCTCCATGATCGGTAGAATAAGAGGCAAGGTCATCGAAAAAAATCCTCCCTACTTCACCGTAGACGTATCCGGGATTGGTTTTATCGTACAAGGACCGTTTTCTATTTTTGACAAGATAATCGAGAACGAAGAAATTAATATTTACACAAAATGTCTTTTCAAAGAGGAAGAAGCATTTGTCTATGGTTTTCTCACTAAAGACCAGCTCGACATCTTTAACACACTGACCTCGGTGCCAGGATTGGGACCAAAATGTGCACTGAACCTGCTTTCCAAATTCACACCCGAGGAAATCACTCAGGCGATAGAGACCGAATCACTGGAAATGCTATCATCGGTTCCGAAGATCGGCAAGAAGCTGGCAAGCAAGATAATCCTTGAGCTGAAGGGTAAGATCACGCTGACTTCGAAACCAACTCAGTTTGACCAGGCCGTCAATGCCCTTTGTTCCCTTGGTCTCACGCGCATGGAAGCTGTACAAAGGGTAAAAGACCTGCCTAACGACCTGAGCCTCGAGGAACTGGTCAAGCGTGCATTGAGGACATGATATGCCGAAAATGACCACCAATCGATTATTGGAAGGCGAAGAAGTCTATGAGATAGCCTTAAGGCCCAAACGCATCAGTGAGTTCGTCGGACAGAAATCCATCATCGACAATCTGAAGGTATTCATCCAGGCCGCAAAGAAACGACGTGAACCTCTTGAACATATCTTGCTCTTCGGGCCGCCCGGTTTGGGGAAAACGACGCTGGCGCATATCATCGCGCGTGAAATGGATGCGAATATATATCCGACCTCCGGACCGATAATGGAGCGTCCCTTTGACCTTGCCGGTGTATTGAGCAATCTCAATGATACCGATGTCCTTTTTATCGACGAGGTGCATCGTATCAACAAAGCGGTAGAAGAATACTTGTATCCGGCCCTGGAGAGCTTCTGTCTCGATGTGATGCAGGACAAGGGTATCGGCGCTCAGGTGTTGCGGCTGAAACTCAACCGCTTCACTCTCATCGGTGCCACCACCCGATCGGGTCTCCTTACTTCGCCCTTGCGTTCAAGGTTCGGTATTACATTCCGTCTCGACTATTACCCGGCTGAGGATTTACGGCATATCGTGCTTCGCTCGGCACAACTTCTCGCGGTCAAGATCAAAGACAATGCCGCCATGGAAATAGCGGGCCGCTCTAGGGGCACCCCGCGCATCGCAAACCGTCTTCTGCGCAGGATCAGGGACTTTGCTCAGGTCGAAGGCAAGGAAGAGATCGACCTTCAGATCTGCGAATATGCACTGGAAAAGCTCGAAGTGGATAAACGGGGGCTCGATGAAATGGATAAAAAAATAATCCGGACGATAATTGAAAAATTCCAGGGCGGGCCGGTTGGTATCAGCAGTCTTTCCGTAGCTGTGGGCGAAGACTCCCAGACGATCGAAGAAGTCTTCGAACCTTTTCTTATAATGGAGGGGTTCATAAAGAGAACTTCAAGGGGACGCGAGGCAACCCAGCTCGCATACGAGCACTTCAACATAAAGCAGAACCACGGGTCACTCTTCAAATAGACGGTTACGGCATACGGTTTCGTACTTCGGTATCGAATCGTCGTTTGCCACCGACCAACGTGAAATGCTTCATTCCCGCTTGACTGAAACAATCAATCCGAATATAATCAGCCATGATTAAGAAGTTGTCGATGGTTGCTACCATGTTCCTCCTCGCTGCGAATATTGCATCGGCTAATCACACGCGTATGTCTGCGTTGATGGCCGGGGACTATATTGACGACATCATCCACATAGACCTGTATCCGCATCGTCTGCTTGCATACGCTAACAATCTCTATCTCGACATCGGACCAGATAATAGAGATTTCGGTGCTTTTGTCACGCCGAACGAGAAATACGGAGCCCTGGGTCTCTGGCAGAATCCGGTCGCGGAAAACGGTTTCAATATAGGCTATGCGGTCAGCCTGTACAAATTCGACCTCGGCTTCTCTTTTTCTCCGAACAAAGATAATCTCAGGCTGGGATTCGGCATCGGTCGTGATCTTTTCGACCAGAGCATCGAAGTTTCATTTCTAACTCTTGAGGGGACAGCCGAAGACCGGCACACCTTCCGCGTCCGCTATTCACGGCGCATGGGTGATTTCAATATCATACCAAGATATACGCTGGATTACGTGTCGGATCCACTGGATTACAAGAAACACAGGCTCGGCATAATGTTTCAACGGATGATCCTTAATGAAGGCTTTGTCTATGTGGGTGCCGAGTACGACTTTACGCGCGGCGATCTCGAAATCGACTCCACACATGTTCATGCCGGCGTCGAATTGAGACTGAATCGATATCTGGTACTCAGATGCGGCGTCGCCGAGCATTTCGAAGACGGTTTCGAAAATGGCACCTGGTACATCGAGCCGGGCATCGGTCTGCGGATACGCGATTTCAGTATCGACTTTCATCTTAACGAAGAAAGGCTCTTTGACAAAGAACAGACTTTTTTCAAATCCTTTGGATTGGATTTTTTCTTCGGGAGATTTTAACGGAGCATGTTACGACGGTCGGTTGCAAAAAATGATAAGATGTCGTAGTCGCGCGTCGTTGATAGCATCCGTTATGTTCCTGATGTATCATAGCCTGTTTTGATCATTGTGGCTTTGAAATTCGGGTTTGTTTAGTATTTCGATATTCGAATTTCGGATTTGATTCTGGCTATCGGTCATCGTAAACGGTCAGCCATTACGAATCGTACGGGGGTGTAGCTCAGGTGGGAGAGCGGTGCGTTTGCAACGCACAGGCCAGCGGTTCGAGTCCGCTCACCTCCATTTTCTTTCAGAAAATAGATTTAGAAGGATGTAGCCAGATACAAACAGATAGTGACCCGTTCATGCAGTGCACGTGTCTTCAAATTTCCAGATATGAAATTCGAATTTCTAAACAATTTCAAAATGTGAAAAATGAGACCGTCGGTTAGAGTCTTTTGAATACTCTCAGGAAATTGCCGGAGAAGATCTGCTGTATGTCTTTCTTCTTGTATCCTTTTGCCAGAAGCGCTTTTTCAATGCGTCTTATGCTTCCGGGTCCGGGGATCACCGGATCATTGATACCATCAAAATCGCTGCCTATGGCAGCATATTTGACTCCGTATTTTTCACACAGATAGTCGAGATGATCGACAATACCGAATTTACCCAAATGGTATTTGGAGAAATTCACCCCGACGACACCCCCGCATTCACATATAGCCTTTATGGCCGGGTCTGCAATGTTCCGCAGAAAAGAAGAGTTCAACGCCCTCACACAGGAATGAGATGCGATTACCAAGTTTTCACATATTTCACAGACGTCGAGCACGGTGCGCGTGGAAGCATGGGACATATCCAGGATCACATTGTACTTGCGCAAGTTCTTGATGTATGCGCGACCTTTCTTTGTCAGTCCTTTCCTGTCATACTCCAGCGCGGAATGAGCTAACCCGTTTGAATTATTCCAGGTCAATGTAAAAACCCTTACCCCTAATCCATAAAGCGCTTCCACCTGTTGGAAAATATTGTCGTAGATATGACCTCCCTCGACACCCAAAAGGATATTCGCTCGATGCGAGGACATTTCACTGTATGTTCTTACAGGATGCAGCTTTTTCCTACCCTTCAAATAATCAACCGTTGAGGCGAGCATGTTGACCGCTTCTATGAATGGATATTTCGACTTCGGGTACACAAAATGCGCGAATACTGCACCGGCATAACCTTGTTCATAGAGCCGCGAAGGCTTAATATGACGGGTTTTCTTATTTGTCAGATGATACGGCGTATCACAATGTAAATCAAAAACCGCTGATGGACTGAGCTTCATTTCCCTGCCTTCTCCTTGACCAGCATGTCAAATACCGTACCGTCGGGTTTTATTACCTGCAACGTCATTCTTATCCCGTGTATCTGAACCAAACAAAAATGATATGCTGCTTCGCCACACGCAAGCCAATCACGATCTTCGACGTCATAAAGGACAGCGCTGCCGCCGCCGCTGATCACATATATCACTCCATTGATCTCCTCAGTACGTTGATAATTGTGGTCGTGCCCGGCAAACGCAATATCCACATCATATTGTTCAAACAATGAAGACCATGCCTCCCGGATATGAGTGCGATCGCCGTACCTGCCTGCTGAGTATGCAGGGCGGTGAAAAACGACAAAGAGCCAATCAGTAGTTTCGTCTTCGCGAACCGCTGCGAGACGGCAGGCCAGCCATTCCTTCTGGAAACCATCGATATCGCTCTCTGAATTCAGGATAATGAACATGACATTACCGTATCTGACCGAATAGAAGAATTCAGAGTCGGGCAAGGCGAAAAGTGTATCATAGGGCCAGTAGGGTTTCTCATGATTACCCAGTGCCGGAATCAAGAGAGTATGCTGCAGGAGTGTATCTTCGACGTTGAAAAATGTGCGCCAGTTATTTGTGTCATCACCGTCAAGGACGAGATCACCGGTATGTACAAGAAAATCGATGTCGCGAGTAGCAATCCGGTCAATCACTGATTGATGAACTATCGAATCACCGCGCGTATCTCCGAATACGACAAAAGACACGGTGTCGGTATATTCGGGAAACGTTGCGAACTTCTTGATGTCATGATTCGGGAGGACCCGGTAAAAGTATTCGGTGCCGGCATCAAGACCGTCGAGAAGGACGTGATGATGATAACGAACTCCGTCGATTCTCACAGTATCCTCCAAAGCTGCAGTCAATCCGAATGCCACAATCGTGGATTCATAACTTTCCGTGTTCCAGTTGATGAATACCGAATTAGTTGGCGCTGCAGTCGGCGTCAAATAGGGTTTGCTATCGAACGGCTCAAAACCCCAGCCGTAAGAAAGAAATGCATATAATGCAAGTAATAATATTTGTCTCATGAAATCCATTATAGTGATATTTCCAGGAGCGTCAACGGAATCCTTTGCTCGCATTTTGTATGCTGAACTACAATCGCAACGGTGTTACGCTGTTAGTAGTCGGTTAAGTGTTGAGTCAGTCCGGTCTTCAACAGACGATTATCCCGTAGAGTACGACCAGTAGGACGAATGTCGCTATGATCCCAACTCCCACGAAGCGGAAAGGTTTTGGGTACTTCTTCTTCGGGATCAGGCGTCTTACTTTAACTTCCTGTTTTTTCTTTCTGAAATCTAACCCCATTACTTCATGTCTCCTCTTTCAGGAAGGCCCATATTGCCTCGAGCAGGTCCTCCTGTGTTCTTTCGATCTGCTTGCGAGGACACGCGAAATTGTTGAACATGATGGAAAAACAGTAGTACCGTTCATCAATGTTCAGATAACCAGATAGGCATGATACGGCATGCAATGTGCCTGTCTTCGCCCGAAGGAAACCTTTCAATCCATTGAACCGTCCTATCAAGGTGCCTTCTCCAGGACCGGGGAGCAAGTTATAGAAAGTATCGAACAGATCCGAATGGTACATGCGCCGCAATACAAGCGCAATATCGTATGGTGATATGAGGTTATGGCGGGAAAGGCCAGAACCGTCATACCATGCAACAAGACTCGTGTCCACACCGCATCGCCTCAGAAACTCCTTCAAGATTGACACCCCACCCAGAAAACTACCGTCCCGACGGTAGTGTGAACCCAACGTCTTGAGTATCGCCTCCCCAAACAGATTAACGCTCTCCGAATTCAGCTCCTTGATTATCTCTAACATGGGTGGGGACAATACCGAATCAATCACATTGTATGTGGCAACCATTCCGTGACTACTCGCTTCAGTACCCTCTATGCACCTGCCGCTGATACGTATGTTCGACGCAACCAGCCTTTCCTTCAGAAATTCGCCGAAGTACAATGTCGGATTCTTCACCGAGACTTCAATGTCACGCTTGTTCCGGAAACCAATACCGCCGTCAACGTAAATAATGTTCGCCTCGGGCCTTCGGAATATGATAATACTGTCATCACCCATCTTTGTGACCATATTGTTCACCAATTTGACGTACCGCGTGGTTGGCTCGATGGTTACATTTGCGGGCTGTCCTGGTCCTGTCGATTCAATATGGATATTTACCACATTGCGGTTGAGCGAAAGCGCGGAGACTTCGGCTGCATAGCGCGCATCGAGATAGTGCCAGGCCCAACCGACAGGTAATCTCTCATCTGTGAAATATGAATCATCCAGTATGATATTACCCTCTATTTCCGTGATGCCCCGATTCTTTAAAGCATTGACGAATTGTTCGAGATTTTCGAGAGAGAAATTCGGATCGCCGCCGCCGGAGACAAAAACATTGCCCAGCAATTTACTGCCCCGGACGTGGCCGTCTGTGCCGATACGGGTTTTGAACCGAAAATCCTGGCCCAGAAACATAAGGGCAGCTGCACTAGTAACGATCTTTGCGTTGGAAGCCGGCACGAGAAGTTTCTGAGAATTGTTTGCATAGATAACACTATCTCTTTCCAGATCAAGAACGATCATTCCTACATGAGCATGATCTAACCATTGTTGATTCAGAATGCTATCGAAAGCAAGCGACGAAAGTAGAATAAGTAGCATGCTAGCCATGAATATGCGATATCAATACCATTTCCGCATAAGTGTCATCATCAAACACTATTTGGATTATTCGTTGCATTATTTTTTTGCCGTGTCTGATTGTGGCGTGAAAAGACCGGCTTTCTTTACTTTGCAGGCACAACGTTTCAGATTCAAATTTGTGCCGCATTCCGGACATAATCCGAGACAAGCCTCCCTGCATACAGGAGTAATCGGTTGCGAAAGCAAAATCGCCTCTCTGATGCCCACACTCAAATCGATATGCGGTCCTCGATAATATACCCTATCTGCGTCATGTGGGGTCAGTTCAACATTCTCTATGTGCACGTAGGGATCATCGCCTTCAACGTAATCAAGATGCAGTGTAAAATCGAAATCGTTAGAGAATCCAGTTAAACAGCGCATACATACGTACTCTCCATGAAAGACAACGTGAAAATCTGCGTTGATGCCAATCGCGGATTTTTGCAGCGTTACTGTAGCCTGAATGTTGCTGATGTTCATCGACCGGTTGCCCTTGATGTCGAGCTCCTCAGGGTCGAGGTCATGTAATTCATAGAAACTCTCTCGGTCGAGGTCTTTTGTTTTAATGAGGAATTTTGATCTGTCTATGTCTTCAACTCCTTTTTACGGGCTGCTGGGAACAGAACGTTATTAAGTATCAACCGGTACCCGGGTGAATTTCTATGCAAGCCGAGATCGGTCGGTGGATCTCCTACAAAGTGTTGATAGTCCTCGGGATCATGACCGGCTAAATATGTGAAAGTGCCTTTTCCGTAGTCACCGTGCAGATATTTGACTTCCTCCGTGCCAACAACTTCGCCAAGGTTCAGCACGGCGACCTTTATTGTGCTCCTCCTGAATCCCGAGCACTGACCCAGGAACTCTTTGACGAGCGCAGTATGGTTCTGCACCAGCATACTCGGCACTGGATCGAACTTTGCGGAAAATTCGAATAAGGATACGTAAGTATTGGGTCCTCTACGGCTCGATTCCTGCATTACATCGATCGTCGAGTGCTCATAAACCAACGGGTCGAGCACAACCTGAAATTTCTCGAAAGCCAGGCAAAGAGAAAAATCGAGCTTCTTATTAGCCTGTTGATCGAATGGATCACCATCATAAATACCGTGACATATATCCGTTTCTGCTGCGGCCAACGCTATCTCGTAAGTGTCGCAAGCCGAGCACATGGAGAAAACAAAACCACCCTCTGATATATATGCTTTAATGGCGAGCGCTACGGCAAGTTTCATCCTGGAGACTTTGGCAAATCCAAGACGGTGACATATTTCTTCGTTCATGCGTACCTCAGCCTGGTACCATTCGGTCTGACGCTGGCTGCCATAGAACTTACCGTACTGGCCGGTAAAATCCTCATGATGCAAGTGAAGCCAATCATACTTCGGGAGCACTCCATTGAGAACATCATCATCCCACACTTGTTCATAAGGTATTCCCGCGTATTCCAGAGCCAGTGTAACCGCATCGTCCCATGGCTCGAAGTTTTCGGGTATATAAACGGCTATCCTGGGCGCCTTTTCCAGAAGCACGGTCTCCATGTTATTTTCTTCGATGGTCTGATAGATCTCCAGCACATCAGATGCCGACACATGCTCCCAACGTACACTGTTGACCGCACAATCTTTTTCTATGTTCCTGTCGTATTCCATCATGAATGAACCGCCCCTGAAATTAAGCAACCATTCAACATCAAGCCCTTTGCTTATGGCGCGGTAGGCAACTCCATATGCACGTAAATGGTCGGATTGCGATAGATCCATTGGAACCAGCAATTTGTCTGCCTGGAGCGCAGCAAAGATTGTGAATAGTAGAAGACCCCTAAGCATGAACAACTTACTCCTCGTTCTCCTTTATTATAGTCATGATTTCCTTTGGATCCTTGGCATTCCGAAGCATCTCCCTCACCGGATGCTTGCGCAGCAATCTTGAAAGTTTCGCCAAGGCCATGATGTACTCTGATTTCTGGCTCTCAGGCGAAGCAATAAGGAAGATAATATAGGAAGGCTTGCCATCGATAGAGGAAAAATCTATTCCTTTGGGCGACCTGGCAAAGGCTAGAAGCAGATCCTTGACCGCATTCGTTCTTGCATGGGGTATCGCAATACCATCACCTATACCCGTAGATTCGAGGTTTTCCCTTTTTGCCAATGCCTTTATGAATTCCTTACCGTCACTCACCAGCTTACTTTTCACCATATGCGCCACCAATTCATCTATGGCAGCAAGCTTTTCTTTGGCCTTTATCTCCATCATTATTGCCTCTGGTTTGAGATACTCAGAGATTTTTAGTTGCATCAAACCTCCTCTGATTCAATTGCGTTCACCAACACTAAGTAGAGAAACGTGACGCAAAATATCCTAATCATCATAACCCAATCACCGGTATCGTAGATGATACGAATATCTTCTTCGATTCATCTTTCCGCTTGATCAGCAATGCATCAATCTGATAAGTATCAACGTATCGCTTAGTTATGTCAAGCAGACTTCCCTCTTCAAGATGCAATGAAGTCCACACCCCGTTTTCGACCGCCTCATCTTCCACCAGGTACAGTAATTGCCATCCATTCTCTTCGGTCTTGTCGTAAACGACCTTGACCTTTTGATGAGTTAGACTCGCCAGCCGGGATATTCTGTTGGGTTCGATTACGAATAATACGAATAATTTACCGCTCAGATTTTTACACAACTGAACAGCTGCTGATAGAATCGTCTGATCCGTATCACCAGTCAACATTAACAGAAATTTCTTGAATTCCATCTTTTATAGTATATAGCGGGAAACATCTACGTTACGGACTATCTCACCTAATTTCTCATCTACATACACCCTGGTGATCTTTGCTTTCTTGGCTGTTGCAGGCGCATTATACAGAAGGTCTTCAAGAAGTTTGGTCATGACAGTATGTAGACGGCGCGCGCCAATATTCTCCGTAGTCTCATTCACCTTACTGGCGATTTGTGCAATTGTATCGATAGCATCCTCCGAGA
Organism: candidate division WOR-3 bacterium; assembly: GCA_029858255.1. Lineage (NCBI taxonomy): Bacteria > Pseudomonadati > Caldifarciminota > Caldifarciminota bacterium. The sequence continues at coordinate 124,903 of JAOUFJ010000003.1, forward strand.
ATTCCAATTCCACACCATCGCTTGCCAGCAGCGCAATATACTGCTTGATAAGTGAGTTCTCGGGTTCGACAAGAATGCGCCGGAAATCATCCTCAGACAGCGCCGAAAGCTCAACCCGTATGGGAAATCTTCCCTGCAATTCAGGTATCAAATCGGAAGGCTTCTTATTATGAAATGCTCCTGCAGCTATGAATAGTACATGGTTCGTCTTGATCATCCCATACTTGGTCATGACATTCGAACCCTCAACGATTGGCAGCAGATCTCGCTGTACCCCTTCCCTGGAAACATCCGGACCTGCAGTCGTGCCTCCACCAGCGATCTTGTCGATCTCGTCAACAAAGATGATCCCAGAGTTCTCGGCTCTTAGTCTGGCCTCGTTTATCACTTCATCCATATCGATCAACTTCTCTGCTTCTTCACTCTGCAGGTACTTGATCGCCTCACTGACCGGCATTTTCCTCTTCTTTTTCCGCTTCGGCAACCTGCTACCGAACGCCTCTTCAACAGCCATCCCCAGTTCCTCGATACCGCCCTGACCGAAAATCTCTATGATCGGAGCAAATCCCTGCCGTGAAACTTCTATTTCGACGACACGCTCGTCGAGCTTACCGGCATGCAACATCGCACGCATCTTTTCCCTCGTATCAAGGGTCTTTTCGGGCACAGTGACAACCTTATTTGGGTCGGGTCGCGGCAGCGGGGGTATCAGGATATCAAGAACCCTTTCCTCGGCATAGAGTTTTGCCTTATCCTGAACCGACTCCGTCTTCTCCTGCCGCACTATGTTAACTGATATTTCGACAAGATCGCGGACCATTGACTCAACATCACGACCCACATAGCCGACCTCCGTAAAACGCGATGCCTCGACCTTGATAAAAGGCGCGCGTGCCAGCCCGGCTAATCTGCGTGCTATCTCTGTCTTACCTACTCCGGTCGGACCTATGAGTATTATGTTGTTGGGATAAATCTCTTCTTTTATCTTCCCTTCTACTCGTTGACGCCGCCACCTATTTCTCAGGGCAATAGCCACCGCCTTTTTAGCTTCGGATTGACCGATGATGTAGTTGTCCAGTCGGGCGACTATTTCTTCGGGAGTAGGAAAGGCATCATATTTTACTGATATCATCGAAGCCCTTTCCTCCATCAAGGTTAATTATATTGAATATCGCAAAACTGTCAAGATTGGGACAGAGAAGAAATCACGGTGCGATTGTTGACAAATGATGAGATTTTGCATACAATTTTGACATGGAACGGGGATTAAGAAAACTATTACTGTTGCTGCTTTTACTGCAAATGCTCCATGCGATCGACCCAGACGGTGTTTTTCACGACCGCAGTGACCTTTTCTATGTCAATCCACAGGCTGGCGACATCCGACTCAGGGTAACCAGAGGCGCTGTAGAAAGAGTATCTCTTCTTATAGGAGCACAATCTGTTGAGATGAATCTAGCATATCAAGACAAAGAATTTGATTATTATGCGGTTCAGTTGAATGCGTTCGGTTCGACCCTGTCGTACAAGTTCCTCCTCAGAAGCGGCAGTGATTCACTGATGCTCCCGTCCGATGGTTCAATCCGTCCATCTCCAGACGCTTTGTTGACACCGAGTTGGGCCGCCGGAAAGATATACTATTCAATAAATGTAGATGGCTTTCACAATGGTGACCCGCGGAACGATCCCGGTGAGAAAGCCGATTGGGGTACGAAACCCACAGAATGGTCATCCTACGGTGGAGATCTGAAAGGCATCGTTCAGAGAATCGATTACATAAATTCCTTAGGGCCGGACATCATCCTGCTTTCACCTCTGTTCACGGCAGCATCAAATCATAAACTGAATCCTCGCGACTACGCAACCATAGACCCGGCATATGGTGATACAATTGATCTCAAGAACCTCATCGATGCGATTCACGGTATCGGGAAGAAGGTTATTCTTAGTATCGTCTTCACCCATACCGGTAATGACTTCCCTGCCTTCACTGACATCGTTACGAAGGGGAGTGCGTCACGATATGCGGATTGGTATAGAATTCAAACCATGCCGTCAGCTCCGGGTGGTATCAAATACCGTTCATGGCGCGCCGACCCACGCTTCCCATTGTTGAATTTGAGAAATCGACAGCTGCAAAGTTATCTCATTGGCTTCATTGATTATTGGACACATTTCGGATGCGATGGATTCTATATAGGCGAAACAGAGATCGACGAGGGCTTCGCGGGCAGGTTATATGCGCAGATAAAGGAAAAGCATCCCGACTTGTTGATCATATACGGTGATCCCCGCGCCGGGAGTGCGTACGTCGCGGACGGCCATTACGACCGTGGTCTTAGCCAAGTTCTGGTTGACTACTTTGTTAATGATACGATCACTACTGCCGAATTCGATAGCATCATACATCAAATGTTATTCTTCAATCCGACCCAAATTAACCGTAACAGCATCATTGGGATTGTTAGCTACACCAAACGGATCCGGGAAGTTGCTGACAATGCGCTACTCGAACTAATGTATGCTTTTGTCTTTACGTTTTGTGGTTCCCCGCTTATCCTCTACGGCGACGAATTCGGCATGAACGAATGCGCGCCCCTTAACTGGGGCAGTTTCCCCTGGAGTGCAGACCGTCAGGATCGTCACCTCTTTGGCAAAATACAGCATTTCATCAGAATGCGCAGGGAAAATATTGAGCTGAGTAGCCGAAATTTCTTCACTCTGTATATAGACGATGTGAGCAAGGTCTATGCCTATGATCGGGGCGGATTGATCGTTGTCTTGAATTGTGGTTCTGCGCAATCATTTGTTGAACTCCCGGCATGGGATGGAACATATGTAGAGTTGCCGGGTGGCGCCAAATTGACCGCATATTCCCAAACCCTCAAGCTCTCCGTCGAGCCAATGTCTTATCGCATACTGAAGCGTGAGATTTAGACTCTTCACGACATTTAGCCCAAAAGGTGACCAACCAGAAGCAATCAGCCAGCTGACCGATGGCATCAACAAAAACCGAAAATATCAGACCCTGCTGGGCGTAACCGGTTCGGGCAAGACTTTCACGATAGCCAATGTGATAGAACAAATCCAGAGGCCGACGCTGGTGATCTCTCATAACAAAACACTTGCGGCACAGCTTTATGGCGAGTTTAAATCTTTTTTCCCGGAAAATGCAGTCGAGTATTTCATATCTTATTATGACTACTATCAGCCAGAGGCATACGTTCCAGCGAGTGATATGTATATTGAGAAAGATGCTTCAATAAATGAGGAAATCGAACGCCTCCGACTGCGGGCAACATCGTCTCTGCTGACCAGACGTGATGTGATAATCGTTGCATCGGTATCGTGTATCTACAATATCGGTTCACCCGACGAAGTTAAAGAACTCGTGCTAATGATCGATAAGGGAAAAAGAAAAGAAAGAGACGAAATACTGAACATATTAGTGTCAATCCAGTACCGGAGAAATGATGTCGACTTTGCACGCGGTACCTTCCGTGTCCGTGGCGATACGATCGATATTCATCCCGCAGATGAAGAATACGGAGTAAGAATACAAAGCGTGGATGAAGTCGTTGATAGAATCCAAATATTTGACCCCTTAACAGGACATGTCACGGACGATCTTGAGAATATCGTCATATTCCCTGCAAAGCATTTCATCACAACACAGCCACGGATCGAGGAAGCATTAACAAATATCAGAACCGAACTCGAAGAGAGACTTGATAAGTTCAAGAAAGAAAACAAGCTGCTCGAGGCACAGCGCTTGCAGCAACGAACGAATTTCGATATCGAAATGCTCCTCGAACTTGGCTATTGCCCAGGAATCGAGAATTACTCAATGCATTTATCCGGTCGTCGGCCTGGGGAGAGACCTTTTTGTTTGATCGATTACTTCCCTGATGATTTCCTTGTCGTGATCGACGAATCGCATGTCACCATACCACAGATAAACGGAATGTACGAAGGCGATCACTCCCGCAAACTCACTCTGGTCGAACACGGGTTCAGACTGCCATCAGCACTAGAAAATCGACCGCTGAGATTCGATGAATTTGAATCTCTGATCAATCAGGCGATCTGCATATCGGCTACACCCGCAGATTGGGAAATCGCGAAGTCAGGTCATCAGGTCATCGAACAGATCGTTCGTCCAACGGGAATAATAGATCCGGTTGTCAGTGTCAAGCCAGCCAGCAATCAGGTAGATGATTTGCTGAATCAAATCAAAAAGAGAGTAGCACACAAGGAGCGTGTACTGGTGACAACTCTCACAAAAAGAATGGCTGAGGATCTCACCGAGTATTTGCATGAACTGGGACTGCGGGTGCGATACATGCATTCTGAAATAGGCGCCCTGCAGCGCGTAGAAATATTGCGGGGCCTCAGACTGGGCGAGTTCGATATCCTCGTCGGCATAAACCTGCTCAGGGAAGGACTGGATCTGCCTGAAGTCGCACTCGTTGCGATACTTGACGCGGATCGGGAAGGTTTCCTCCGCAGCGAACGGTCATTGATACAAACCGCCGGCCGCGCGGCACGTAACGTGCGCAGCGAGGTCATTATGTATGCCGATGAAATAACCGGGTCGATGCGAAATGCAATAAGGGAGATGGAAAGACGGCGGAGAAAACAAGTCAGATACAATGAGGAACATAACATTACACCCAGAAGTATTGTGAAAAGCCATGATGAAATATTGAGAGCGACCTCGGTGGCTGACCGCATTAGCCAGGAAAAGCGCAGAGAGGAAGGCGGTATGGAAGAACTAGGCCGTCTCTACAAGGACATGGAAGAAGCCGCGTCGCTTCTTGAGTTCGAGCAAGCCGCAGAAATACGAGATAAAATAAAAGCGATAAAGCGTAAAATGGAGATATATGAAAAGAAAAGACGGCAAAACAAGACAGATAGATAGAGAGGCAAAGCAATTTCAGACCATTGTCAAGAGAGCATTGAGAGAGGACATCGGTCGCGGTGATATCACAACGGATGCCATTATCCCGGAAACCGACCGGGCATTGGGTATCATTTTTGCCAAAGAAGAAGGAATACTATGTGGAGTCGACATCGCTCGAACCGTCTTCGAGCAGATCGACAACACGATCGATTTCCAGAAACAGCTGAATGACGGCAGCCAGCTCTCGCCAGGAGTTACGATCGCAATCCTGATCGGCAAAGCCGCCACTTGTTTGACCGGGGAAAGGACGGCGCTGAATTTTCTGCAGCATCTTAGTGGTATTGCCACCGTCACCAGGCAATTTGTCGACCGGGCAAAAGGTACAATCAAGATCCTTGATACAAGAAAAACAACACCCGGCCTGCGCCTCATGCAGAAATATGCAGTACGTGTTGGTGGCGGTTGGAATCATCGTTTTGGTCTATACGACATGGTTATGATCAAAGATAATCATATTCAACTCGCTGGCAGCATCAGTGAAGCAGTGAAACGTGTCCGCGGCAAAAAGAGGAAACAATTCATCGAAGTCGAAGTGCAGACGATCGAAGAACTGAGGGAAGCTATCGACTCAAATGTTGATCGAATAATGCTTGACAACATGCGTGCGGTCCAAATAACCAAAGCCGTTGATCTGATCCGCAGATCTGCACCTGATACTGAAATCGAACTCAGCGGCGGGATCGACCTCCAGAGCATCGGCGAGATTGCCACATCCGGTGCTGATTTTGTCTCCGTTGGTGCGCTGACCCACTCGGCGAAAGCCCTGGACATTGCGCTCAAGATGAAACCCCTTGGCCCCAAGGCCATTTGAATAAAACCTCCCAGGATTTTCTGTATTCACTGATCGACTACGAGAAAGTAGCCGGCTATGATTATGACCTGGATGCCTACAAGGATTTTCTCACTAATTTCGGTTCGCCAGAGCGTGGGCTACACAATGTAATCCTCATCGGTGGAACAAAAGGCAAAGGTTCAACTGCGGCCATAATGAGTGCCTCTCTGCAGAGCAGCGGATACCGGGTTGGTCTGTACACTTCACCTCACCTCAAAGATATCAACGAACGCATCAAAATCAACGGACAAAGCATCGGTAATTCTGAGTTCGACCGACAGTTACGGAGAATCATGCCCGCGGTGAAGAAGAAAAGGGGAGCAAGAAGTTTTTTTGAGGTCCTCACAACAGTGGCTTTTCTGCATTTTCTGGAAAAACGGGTTGATGTCACGGTGCTCGAAGTCGGCCTGGGTGGCCGCCTCGATGCAACGAATGCAACAAACCCACTGCTGTCGGTCATAACAAGGATAGGTTATGACCATACAAATCTGCTTGGCACAAGACTCGGGCAGATCGCTCAAGAAAAAGCAGGTATCATACGCGAGAACGGCACATTGATCACAACGCACCAAAGACCAGCAGCAGCGAAGGTATTGATGAAAGCCGCGAGAGCCAACAAAAGCAGGATAATCTTTGCCCACGAGCAGCACAAAATAGAAGCACTGAGGCAATCTATGGACGGTACTAAGATACGTGTCAGTGGCAAATTAGGCAGTTTCGATTTGTTTCTCCCCCTGGCCGGATCACACCAAATAGAGAACGCCTCGCTCTCCCTGGCTGCATTGTACGAACTCCGAACGCTTGGACTTCAGCTGCATATCGATGCAGTACGCAGTGGCATAGGCAAAACGTCTCTTCATGGCAGATTCGAAGTCGTATCAAAGAATCCTCTGATAATTTTTGACTGCGCTCATAACGAAGACTCATTCAGGGCGCTCGAACAGAATCTCACGGAGTTTAAGATAAAAGATTTCTACCTCGTTTTTGGGAGCAACCGTGACAAGGGCATAAAGTACTGCCTGAAGAGCATTTTTCCAAAAGCAAGAGAAGTATTTCTGGTCAAGGCAGACAATCCACGTGCTATCGAACCAGCGGCCATATCGGCGCAGGCGGGCAAATATCAAAAGAACATAACGATCGGGACTTCGGTAAAAGATGTCCTCAGCTTACTGTCTACGCGTCAAGAAAAGCCGGTAACGATTGTTATCGCTGGCTCCTTCTATCTCTGGCAAAAAAAGTGGATATAATGAAGTCCGGATTGAAGAGAATATTACTCGAGTTCTTTCTTTATCTTATTGTATTCTTCCCTGGTTATTTCACCGCTGGCGTAGCGTTTCTTTAAGATCTCAAGAGACGACTCTTCGCCTCCCTTTTTCATCCATTTATCTCCGCGTGCGACGAAATATATCACCACGCCGATCAAGACCAGTAATAGCAGCCACATAAATACACCTCCGTAACTCCACGGCATGTGATCCCATTCGTCCATCATGTGCCACCCTCTCGGATAGTAGCATGCCGATGACGCCATTAACACAAGTAAAAAGGATATCAATAATTTCATAATTTCCTCCTCATATTTCATCGAAGGCACGCTTCAATTTCGCTTCTACCGTGTCTGCCAGATCATGCAATGCCTCGTTCTGGACTATCGCCATTGCTTCGCTCGGTTTCATTACCCCGATCCACACCTGACCGTCTTTCTCATAAACGATAACATTACACGGTAGCAGCAAACCAATATTCCATTCTGCCGAAATGGCTTCATGTGCCAGTTTGGGGTTACATGCCCCAAGTATCATATATTTCGGGAAATCAATATTCAATTTCTCTTTGAACTTTGCCTGCGCATCGATGGTTGTTAATATCTTAAATCCCTCTTTCTTTAATTCCTTTTCAACTTTTTCAAGAGCATCATCGAATGCAAGATCCGTTGCTTTTACGAAACCATACTTCATACTTGCCTCCCGTATTATTATATACCTCACCTATGCCGCGTCAATGAATTTTCGAAGTGAAACTCCGCCAGCAATGCACCTACTTTGTGCTGAGCCGACCGTCACGAATCCCGACTGTCTCATCAACTGGTGAAATAACAACGATACCATCACCTTTGTAGCCAGTACGCGCGTTCTTAATGATTATATCGCGTATGCTGTCCACCTGGTCATCACTGCATACAATTTCGAGTTTGACCATAGTCGTATAAGTACCCGCGTGCGCCGACGATATTTCAAGATGATGCGGGTCAATCTCATCCCCCATCACGCGGATATCTATTGCTGTCAAGCGCGGAGCACCGATCTCTTTCAACGCATGGATGACCTTGTCAGACATGTAGGTCCGGACATAAGCTTTTATCTGCTTCACATAACCCCCTGATCTCCCGGCACGAACCCGTTGTCAACATTCCGAATACGCGCTCAATCACAACTGCGCCAACCTGGTCATTGCGCTACCCGTCGTTCCTTAATCCACGAATAGAGAACCGGTACCAGAATCAGATTGGCAAAAGTCGCACTCATGAGGCCACCGATTATTGGCGACGCCATGGGCTTGATCACCTCGGCACCGGCAGAAGTGAAGAACATAATAGGCATGAGAGCGAGAACCGTGGTGAGTACTGTCATCAATATTGGTCTGACGCGCAACAGACCACCCTCAATGACCATACCGCGCACCTCCTCCCTATTCAAAGGTCTTTTCCCTTCAAATATGTTCCTAAAAACCGCCATCAACACCACCGCGTTATCCGTGGCAACGCCAAAAAGCGCGATAAATCCTACCCACACGGCCGTCGAGAACTTAAAACCCAGAAGGAAAAGAGGAATTACACCTCCGACAAGCGCAAACGGAAGTCCCAATGCTACGATAAAAACAGAAGACACATCTTTGAAAGCCATGTAGAGTAACAGTAATATTACAGCCAGGCAAATCGGCAGAACGACCGCCAATCTGTTTCTCGCTTCGACCTCAGATTCAAACTGACCACTCCAGCTCATGTAATATCCTGGAGGAATCTCGAGATCCCCGCTGGCGATCTTGTCTTCGACCGCCCTCTGGGCATCTCGGACAAAATCAACGAGACCAACCAAGTCCTGATCGACATTTATGAACACCCTGAAATATGGTACGGTGTTTTCTGATTGTATCATTGCCGGGCCCAGAGTTTTCCTGAAATTCACCAACAGGCCCATGGGTACGTGAGCACCACTCGGAGTCGGTATGAGAAGGTCCGCCAGACTCTCGGGGCTGTCACGAAAATCGCGCATGTACCGCACGCGTACAGGATATCTCTCTCTCCCTTCGACTGTGTGAGTGATATTCATTCCGCCGATTGCCATTGCGATAATATCCTGGACCGTGCCCAGGTTCACGCCGTAGCGCGCGATCTGCTCACGGTTTATCTCGATCTCAAAATAAGGACGATTGCCGATCCTTTCTGCATAAACGCTTGCCGCACCCTTCACCGCAGAAACTATTGCTTCAAGTTCAGTTGCAATCTGTTCAACAACTTTCAGATCAGGACCAAAGACCTTCATGCCAACCGGGGTCTGAATGCCGGTTGCCAGCATGTCGATCCGATTACGTATGGGCTGTGTCATGATCGGACTCACCCCAGGTATTCTCGTCTTCGACTGGATTTCGTTGATCAACTTTTCCCGCGTCATCCCTTTGCGCCACTGGCTTTCCGGCCTGAGATGTATTATTGTTTCGATCATCGTTATCGGTGCAGGATCGGTTGATGTTTCTGCACGGCCGAGTTTGCCTACCACCCATTCCACCTCTTCAGCAAAATCATTTTTTATTATGATATCCTGCTTGCGCATAATTTCCATAACCTGGGTAAGAGATGCCCCCGGCAACAAAACAGGCATAAATAACAAATCGCCTTCGTTCAATGGCGGCATGAATTCCTGCTTGACGAAAAATGATGTGGCCAAACCAACGGACAGGAAGATCAGAAAAAACAGCAGAACTAAACGCTTGTGCTGAAGCGACCATTTGATTACCGGATGGTAAAGTCTTCTAAGCGTTCTCGATACCACATTCTCGTCGGGCAATCGTAACCGGCCGCGTATCAGGTAATATGCGAGTGTCGGCAGAAGACAGACCGCGATCAATGCCGCTCCGACCATGGCAAATGTCTTGGTGTAGGCAAGAGGCCTGAAAAGCCTGCCCGCCTGCCCCGTCAGCACGAATACGGGGATGAAACCGATGATCGTTGTGAGGAGTGCAAAGAAAACAGGACGGCCGACTTCCTTTGCACCATCAACACATAATTCCAGACGCTCGCTCTTACTCAATGAGCTTCGCTTTTGCCGCTCAGCGACCTTCCGGTAAATATTCTCGACCAGTACCGAACCGGCATCGACCATGACGCCGATTGCTATGGCAATGCCCCCAAGCGACATGATGTTGGCATCAATGCCAAAAACGCGCATCAGAATGAACGATATCAGAACACCGAGCGGTAAGACCGCGGAGATTATCATACCCCCAAAGAAATGAAATAGGAAAACAACGATCACGAAAATTGTGATCAGGATTTCCTGCAATAGTGCATCTCTCAGCGTATTGGTTACCCTGCCGATCAGTCCAGTGCGGTCATAAAATGCAACAATGCGCACTCCAGACGGCAACCCCACACTCAACTCCTCTATCTTGTCTTTGACACCTTTGATGACCCGTACTGGATTCTGACCATGGCGCATGACCACGACGCCACCGGTGACCTCGGTGCCAGCTCGATCCAGAGCGCCCCTCCTGAAATCAGGGCCGATAGTCACCACACCAATATCTCGGACATAAACCGGTACGCCTTCATGCGCAGCTATCGCAATATTCTCTATGTCTTCAAGTTTCTTGATGAAACCAACACCCCTGATAATGAATTCGACTCCTCCCGTCTCAAATACCTTTGCTCCCACATCGATATTCGACCTTTTAACCGCATTTATGACTTCAAGTGCAGTGATATGGTAATGTGCTAGCCGGTAGGGGTCGATATCGATTTGATACTGCCTAACATATCCACCAACCGATGCTACTTCTGACACTCCGCTCACTGCGTTCAGGCCGTAGCGGACATACCAGTCTTGAATACTGCGCAATTCGCCAAGGTCATAGGTAGAACTTACCAGCTCTTTGCCATCTTGAGGGCAATGACCGGGATGTGCGTATGATTCTTGCGGATGGTCAGAACAGTAATAGCCATTCTCAACAGTGTACCAGAATATCTGACCCACTGCAGTAACATCAGGGCCAAGGGAAACCTTTGCATCAGCGGGCAGGTCGGTAGTGGCGAAATTCAATCTCTCAAGCACCCTGGTCCGTGCCCAGTAGAAATCCACGCCTTCCCTGAAAATAAGATTAACCATGCCAAAACCGAATGCCGAAGAGGACCTGATGGTCTTAACGCCCGGAGTGCCCATCAATTTTGTGGTTAATGGATACAGAACTTGATCTTCGATATCTTTCGGGCTACGCCCAGTCCATTCCGCATAAACGATGACCTGTAGATCGCCAATATCGGGGATCGCGTCTATAGGCGTGTTACGAAATGATAATACACCCCAGATGAGGATCAGTACAAATGCACCGATGACCAGAAATCTGTTTCTCAGACAAATGTCTATTAGTCTTTCTATCATCTACCCACGAACCTCAATGTTGATGACCCAGTGGTGGCCGCTCATTCTCTTCAACGCCCAGTGCACCACCATACCCGATCGCGGCCAAACCACTCAACCTGCTCTCAGAGTCAACCAGGAAATTTCCGTTGATCACAATCGTCTCATTCTCGGCCAATCCTTCGATCACTGGGTAGTAGTGAACAGGGGCATCTCCAACGTGGGCAACTGTTTTCGGTCCTAAATTTACAGCACGAGGTTGAAACTTCCCGTCGCCGAGATACGCCCACACAACCTGCCGTGTACCACTATTCAAAACGGCCTCCGCGGGTACGGCCAGCACCATTTCCGGATCGTCCGCCATATTCCCGCGGAATGGTGCATTGATCCTGGCTTCTACAAACATACCGGGGGTCAACACAGGTTCAACACGGTCCAGTCGTATTCTGATGGTTGCGGAACGCTTTCGGGAATCAAGAATTTTGCTGATTGATTCTACCCTGCCTTTCAATTCCATCCCGGGAAGCGCACTCGACACCACGACCGCCTCCTGACCTCTTCTGATCCAGGCAATATCGGACTCATATGCATCGGCGTACACCCAACTCGCTACATCCGGGAGGACTAGAGACCTGTCAATATTCCTTGTTCTTTTCAAAACCCTTATCTCATCATCATCCATACCAAGCACTTTGAGCTTATATTCAGAACCCTGGATAAGGCGGGTAGCCCGCTCCATGGCAACTGCATCACCTTCGCCGATCATTTCACTCATATGGAGGGCGTTTACATACTCCTCTTGAGCCGTCACCAACTCAGGATCGAAAGCCACCTTGCCGACCAGGTGTAGTTCACGGTGCAGGTGTTGTCGCTTCACCTGTGCCAAACTGATGCCTGCAAGCTCGATCGCGCGGTCGTCCAGGTGGAGCATGTTACCCGCATCACTTCGTTCATAGACCGGAATCAAAGCCATGCCGCAAATCGGACAAGCCCCCTCTTCATCAGACCTGACCTCCGGATGCATCGTGCATGTCCAGTATTGTACTTCAGAATCCGAGTGCGTTTCAACTTTCTGCATCTGTTCATGTGACATGTTCGTGATATATTTCTCTGGATTCTTAATGAATTGTTCGTCACAACCAGGGCAGCACATATAATACAACTCATCCTTGTATTTAATAACGGGCGTGGATTCATTTATCACGAACGAATCACCAGCCACTATACACAAGGCCTTTGTGCCTATCAGCTTTTTGTCCAACTCCACCTTCTGTGCTTTTTCACCAAAGGAAAGCACAAAAAAGGACGCGCCGACAAGTGCAACGAAGAGGATTACTGCTATGGTCTTTATTGACATGAAACCTCCTTTTTCTAATTTGAGCGTCCTATCACCTGCTCCAGCTCGGCGCTAGCCATAAATAACATCGCCTGAGCCTCTTCATAATCATATTCAGCCTGGACAAGTGATCTTTCACTCTCCAGCACGATCTGAAAATCAATTCTGTTCAGTTCATATGCGGCAAATGCCGACTTCAATGCGGTCTCGGCCTGTGGCAGGACCGAGTTTTTATAAAGATCCACGGCTCGTCGATATTTCTCAACCCGGGTTCTTGCCTCCTTCACATCCAAAAGAATTGCATTTTCGACCATCTCATAGCGTGCCCCGGCGCTGCTCACCAATGAATTTGCCTCCCGTACCATTTCTCTCTGCTTACCCAAGAACCATATGGGCACACTGAAACCTATCATGTACTTACTGTTGCGCATATTATTATCCATTAATTCCTGAGTATATCTGAACGTCAGGTCTGGGAGATAGGTCTGCCTCGCAATAGACAGTGCCAGTTGCGCTTCCTTGCGTTTCAGATCAAATGCCTTCAACCTCGGTTGGTTTTCCCTTGCCATCTCATACAATACGGGCAACGGAAGTGTATCGACTTGTTGAACAGGCTTGGCCAGTACAGGAAGGTTATTGTCGAGGTCGCGGTTGAGCAGCGTGTTCAGATATGACTCGATAATACTGAGGTCATCATTCAATGACATCAGCTGATTCTCGGCTCTTGCCAGTTCGACCTGCGAAATCAATACCTCTGCCTGGGAAGCCTCATTTATTGAATACTTCTGCCTTGCAGCGCTATAGATCTGCTGTAAGAAAGCTATGGACTTCTCCGTGGCCGAAATCCTTCCCTTGAGTAACAGAAAAGTAGCATACGATTCTTTCACACCACTTATCAAAACCTGTTCCCTGTCCTCGTAGAGTAGAGTGGAGTAATCGAATGCGAGCCTTGCCCGATCAGAACGATTGGAAATCTTCGTGGGAAATGGCATTTGCTGAGTCACGCTGAACATCGTCATATTGTCGCTGAATTCAAAAGCTAACAGAGGATCGGGCAGGTAACGCAGCCATGAAATTCCGTATCCAGCTGCCTCAAACTCCGCGCGCATCGCCCCCAGCTCCGGGTTTTCACGCTTTACCTCTTCGATAAGGTCACTCAACGTTAACAGCGAATCAACACCTGCATTTGCCGCCTGCGGCAAATAGCAAAGCGCGACAAATGTTAGGATCAACAATCTCTCCATAATATTATCGGACGTTTCAACTCTCTCCAAGTTACGTGATGCGATTTGAAGCCACGTTTGACCGGTGTGAAAATCGAAAACCGGCGCTCACCGATAGGTCAGATTAAATTTCTCTGTTTTGGTGAGCACCGGTTGGGAGGAACCATTAAGACAACTCCTATGCTTTTATCCCCCTTTGGTCTTATTATACGGACGACGGAAACGGGTAAAAGTTACGCGGAAAATGAATAGATTGGTTTTGGCGGTTTTTTAACTAGAAATGCAGGACCGGTAAGGTGATTCAGGACCCGACCGGGAGCTTGAAATTGTCAGATTCTATGTGATATCTAATACAATCGAGGCAATGACGGTGCTCCATACAACTCAGGAGCGCCTTTTCGATTTCCTCGATATTGCAGTCGCATGCGCATTCCTTCGTTCTCTCGAGCACATCCACCTGAAAGAGATTGCACTCATATATCTGGTCGATCAACCTTTCCCTGCTCTCGGGCCTCAAGTCAACAAGGTGTTCAATTGCATGATCGATCTCATGGAGCATCTCAGACAACAATGCACAATTCAGCGGTACACCGGGCTCCGCGGAAGAGGACAATTCATGTGTACGCCTACCAGCCAAAACAACGTGCAATCTTGCCATACCCTCTGAATCGATAGTAAGCAAGTGCTGGACCTCCTCGGCAAAGCGCTTGACCGGATAAAGAAAATGGCCAGGCAGGCTCTTCGCGCTCAATGATACCGTAGTCATCTCAAACACAAATAGAAAAAGAAAGATTGCTATTGCCCGCACCGGCAACGTCTTAAACGCGAAAAAACCCCGTAAATCCAAGCGTTTCTGACGCATTAAGGGTTTCTGCACTCTGCTCATTGCCGCCCGTACTGCCTCGACATCGGGTTCGGGCGTAGGAATCTCGTCTATTTTCACGGCAAGCTCAAGCAACGGCCTAAGTTCTTCCTCATATTGAGGATATTTACTCAAACAATCGCCAATCGTCTTCCCTTTACATATTTCGGCAATCAATTCATCCAGAACGTCTTCAATTCTCTGCTTCATAGACACCTCTCCTCATGAAATAATCACGTAAGGCCTTCAATGCTCTGAATTGAAGCACCTTTACGGCACCAACCGATTTATGAATAATACTGGCTATCTCACGATTGTCGTGCCCTTCAATGAATTTAAGGATCACGACCTGTCTCTGTTCTTCGGTCAAGTGCTTTAACCCCCTTTTCAACCTTTCTCTGGTCATTATCTGCTTGCTGAAATCATCCGACTTTTTCAAAGCCTGCTCCGGGATATCATTCAAGCTGATCTCAGAACGCACAGCGCGCCGACGATAGAAATCGATTAGGTGATTCCGTGCGATCTGATAGATCCAGGCATGAAAATTGCCCCGTTGTTTCTTTATCGACTGTACTATTTTCATAACAACCTCACTCGTCAAATCCTCAGCGTCTTCCGGACGATCAACTCGGTAGTAGAGGTAGGCATAAATATGGGCGTATACATACGAACATACATCGGACAAAGCCCGTTCCTCACCTCTTTTTGCCCTGCGCACAAGGTCAGCGAGTTCAGGATGACCAATATCCCTTCGTATAAATAAGGACGTATTCCTTTCCATATGGTTACAGGCAAATTATAAACACGTCCGCAAAAATGTCAATTCGTATGTTTATCTAATACATATTGACAATATCCTACTTTTTTAGTAGAATATATCATGCGTCTGACCACCATGACCACATATGCGGTCCAGGCCATGCTCGATCTGGCCGAGAAGCCGACCGGCACAGTTGTTTCATTGCGGGAAATTGCCGGGCGCCAGGGATTAAAAGTGAAATACCTTGAGCAGATATTCATGAAACTCACTCATGCCGGGCTGGTGAAGAGCAAGAAAGGCCCGGGCGGAGGTTATTCACTTCAACGTCCGGTCAACGCAATCAAGATCAGTGAAATAATGGAAGCGGTTGGTGAGTCACGGGCACCGGTGCGATGCCTGGTCCCGGACAACAACAGACATTGCTCCCGGCTTGAACACTGTGCGATCAGGCCTTACTGGAAAAGAATGAAAGAAACAATAGATCAATTCCTTGACTCTTCAACGCTCTATGATATTATTCATGAAAAAAAGAAAATGATATGAATGATTTACCCGAGATCGGCAAGATATCTGCAGAAGCCTTCAACAAACTGATTTTCCCTCATCTTGGCGCGGTCCGTCCCGAAGTGGCGGTTGGTCCCCAGCACGGGGTCGATGTCGGCATCGTTGAGATCGGAAACAGAGCCGTGGCAATAACTACTGACCCGGTTTTCATCGTACGCGAATACGGGTTGGAAAGGGCAGCCTGGTTCGCGATTCACATATTGGCCTCTGACGTGGTAACGTCAGGGTTGCCACCTGCATATCTGGCGATCGATCTTAACCTCCCGCTTTCCGTAACCGAAAAAGAACTGAGCACCATCTGGACGACAATCGATAAAGAATGCAAGAAGATGGGCATGGCAATTGTGTGCGGACATACCGCACGATACGATAACTGCAACTATCCAATGGTGGGCGGTGCCACGGTACTGGCAATTGGCGATGTCGATGATTATGTGACGCCCAGATTCTGCCGGGAGGGCGACCAGATCATCATAACGAAGGGACCGGCAATCGAAGCCGCAGGCATATTCGCGACCATGTTTCCTAAATATCTGACAAAGACTCTGGGTCCGGAATTCTCACAGAAAGCACAGGGTCTGTTCTACAAGATGTCGGTAGTGGATGATGCATTGACCGCTGTAAAGATCGGTGTCCGTGATGCCGGGATCTCGGCAATGCACGATGCAACTGAGTGCGGTGTTTATGGAGGGATATTCGAGATCGCTCAGGCTGCCGCGCTTGGCGCCCGCGTCAATGTCTCACGCATCCTTTTTGAAGACTGCGTCCAGGAGATATGTGACCTGTTCAAAATCGATCCCTACAAATCGATCAGTGAAGGAACCTTAATAATAACTTGCCGCGAGCATAAAGCCGATGCGCTCACCAATAGGCTCAACGAGTCCGGAATAAAAGCATCGATTGTTGGTGAATTAGTATCTGCAAAGCATGGCATCTCGGTAATTGAAGACAATAAAGAAAAAAAATTAGAGCATCCCCGGGTGGATCCTTTCTGGCGCGCATTCCATGATGCCCTACAGAATTACGGTAAACTGGAGAGGTAAATGAGAAATAAGGAGAGGAGGGTGTATCTCGACAACAATGCGACGACTCCCACGGATCCTCGGATCATTGAGAAGATGCTTCCTTACTTCCACGAGATATCAGCTAACCCGTCTTCGATTCACCGCGCGGGTCGTCAGGCTCGAGACGCCGTGGAAGAAGCAAGAGAAAAACTCTCACGCCTCGTGAACTGCAGAACCGAAGAAACGTATTTCACGTCAGGAGGAACCGAAGCTGACAATATGGCAATCAAAGGTACTGTTTTTGCACAAAATGAACGTAATAAGATCATCACTTCCGAGATCGAACACCACGCGGTATTAACAACCTGCGAGTACATGACAAAATTCGGCTACGAAATCATCAAGGTGCCGGTGGACAAGCATGGCATCGTTGATCTGGATTTCTTATCTCGCTCGGTTGATGAAAAAACACTACTTGTCTCTATCATGCACGCTAATAATGAAGTAGGAACGATCGAGCCGGTCAATGAAATAGCCCGGATCGCACACCGGCACGGTGCCATATTCCATACCGATGCAGTGCAGACAGTAGGCAAGATTCCTATCGATATCGACGACCTCGAGATCGACATGTTATCTCTATCCGGCCATAAATTCTATGGTCCCAAGGGAATCGGAGCTCTTATCGTCCGTAGGGGCACAAGGTTCGATCCGCTGCATCATGGCGGCCATCACGAGAGAAACAAACGCGCCGGCACCGAGAACGTGCCAGGCATTGTCGGGCTTGGAAAAGCTTGCGAAATAGCTGTAACAGAAATAACCGGTGAAGAAAAAAGACTCCAAGTACTAAGGGATAATCTATGGGCCGGTATCACTAAAGATATCAAGGAAGTCCTACTGAACGGTCACCCCGAAAAAAGACTGGCCGGCACACTTAATCTCAGCGTCAGGTATATTGAAGGCGAGTCGATGTTGCTCAACCTCGACATGCAGGGCATTTGTGCCTCAAGCGGATCAGCCTGCACTTCGGGCAGCCTCGAAGCATCACACGTGCTACTCGCAATGGGTGTGCCGCACGACCTGGCTCACGGTTCTCTGCGTTTCTCAATGGGGCGATTCAATAGGGACGAAGACATTGATTACGTGATCAAGGTATTCCCGGAGATCGTCAGAAAACTGAGGGCGATCTCTCCGCTTTACAAGAACAACCTTAGCAAGCATTAGCTGGGAGCACATATGCAATATTCACAAAAAGTCATGGACCACTTCATGAATCCACGCAATGTGGGTGAAATAGAAGACGCCGATGGTGTCGGTACGTGCGGCAATCCGGTATGCGGTGACCTCATGACATTCTATATCAAGATTCACCCGCAAACTGATGATCTTGATAAGGCACGGATATCTGAAATACGCTTCAAAACTTTTGGTTGCGGTGCAGCGATCGCGGTCGCTTCAATGGCGAGCGAAATGGCAAAAGGCAAGTCACTCTCAGAAGTCGCTGCGATGTCACGCGATGATGTCGCGAACATGCTTGATGGATTACCGCCAATCAAGATGCACTGTTCAAACATTGGAGTCCAGGCAATTCAGGAAGCAGTGAAGGATTACCTGCAGCAAATAGGCAGGGACGATCTTGCGCGCAGGATTAAGGGCTGCCCTAAGAAAGAACACTGACCTGCCCGTGCTCTTGAACAAAGTGGAATCCACAAATCTGCCCCGTGTGCATCATCATCTAAAGATGCTCCTCATCTGTTCAAGCTGGTTATACCCTGCTGTCTATCACCGGCAACAGTTAGGTCCCCTGGTATTGGTATGAAGACGCGCGGCGAGATCACCCATCTCATCGAAAAGGCGCTCGACCGCGATGAAGAAGCTTGTACAAGGATTCTCAATCTATACAAAGGAAGGATCTTCAGCTACGTGTTTCGCATGGTCCGCAATTATCACGACGCCGAGGATATAACTTTTGAAACGTTTATCAAATGTTTCAATGCTCTGGCATCTTTCGATACGTCCAAGCCTTTTACCACCTGGCTTTTCACAATCGCCCATAATCTTACCATGGACCATTTCAGGAAGCATAAAATAGAATTGGAGTATTGTGATGAGTTTCACCCAAGCAGTGACGATCTACCCAGAGAATATGAAAAAAAGCGAAAGATCGAACAGATCGATCAAGCACTCAGCCAGCTCCCGCCGCTCGACCGTGAATTGATCATCCTCTTTCACAAAGAAGAGAATACATACCAGGAAATCAGCGAGATCATGAAGATACCTGTAACGACGATCAAGACCAGGCTGCATCGGGCACGAAAGAAACTGCACGGGCTCGTCCACAAGAAACCAGAAAAACAGTGAAACTTAACACCCTTTTTTACGTATTACCTAGTGATGAGACATAAAGAGATAGAAAGACTAATCCAACAGAGACTGGACCGTGAACTGAACCCGGATGAAAGCGCCCGTCTGGATAAGCACCTGGCACGTTGTTCTGAATGCGCAGTGTTCTTCCAGGAAATGTCACAGACAGCAAGTCTTGTGCAACAGATTGATGAGATGCACCCGCAAGTTGGTTTCAATGCACGGATACTTGCCCGACTCGGAGCGAAAAGACGATTTGCCTGGTCAAAAGCAGGCATTGCTTTTGCCGGGAGCTGGGTAGCAGCATTGGTATTCTTCATCTACTCCTCGCTACCAGCGCAGATCCTGGGGCGGTTAACGACCTCGTTCCCGTCGATCGTCAGACTATCGGAAAAGGTCGAGCTGGTAATAACTTCGCTGAGCCAGGTTTTGACACCGGTATTTAAGAACGCATTGAGCAGTGCGAACCCGGCCATCGGATTGGTCTTCAGTATTCTGTTCGTATATTTCTTGGGCAAAGCCTTACAAAAGGAGGTAAAATGCAGGGCTTAACAACAATATTGCTAATAGTTACCGCAGCCGTCGGCCAATCCTTGACCGCTAACGCTGATTACATCGGCGCATTAGCGCCAGTCGAGGTGACGGCAACGCGCTACGCAAATGAAGACATGGCCTGGAGCGGCTTAATGCCCGCGGTAGAGGTCACGGCGTCCAGGTACGATAAAGAAGATGTCGCCTGGTCGGGTATGATACCGGACGTTATGTCACTCATAAAAGCATACTGCTGTGAGAACGAGAGCGAATATGGTCATCCAGATGTTGAAGCTGCTCATGCAGCGATACTGGTCAAACAGGTCGATATTCCCGATTTCGAAATGAATATTGAGGTTGCCGACCTGAAGATCTTCGGCGCAATTCCCGGTGCGATCACATTCAGCGGCGATTACCACCTGGTGGCTGGCGATACTATCGACGAGGACGTAACCGTGACCGGTGGCAATGCCAGGATCGACGGTGTCATCATCGGAGAGCTGGCCGTAATGGGTGGAACCGTTGATGTCAATGGAATGATTGATGGTGAAGTCGCAGTACTCGGAGGCAATCTTGACATCACAGGGTTAATCGATGGGGATGCTGCCGTGTTCGGCGGCAATATCAAGAACCGCGGGATCATCGATGGAGAACTACATGTTGTTGGAGGCACTGTTTACCTCGATTCAGGATCTGTGGTCACTGGCGATATCAGTATGGTTGGTGGTACGGTTGAACGTGATGAGAATGCAGTAGTAGAGGGAGACATCGAATCGGTCGAGATCAAAGCTCTGGAAAAAGTCCTGCCCCGCATTAGCCAGGCGTTCAGACTTCCGCGTATGTTACCGGGCAGAAGCGTATTTCCGAGTGCAATATTCCTTGGTATGCTGCTCGTTCTCTATCTATTCAATCTACTGGTGGCGGTGATCTTCCCCAATGCCATAGAAAAAATCGAGGCGAAGATCGAACAGAGCATTTGGGCAGCGATCGGCCTGGGACTCGCGATACAGTTGCTGTTCGTACCGCTTATCGTGCTCTTTGCCATCTCGATAATCGGCATACCGCTTATCATATTGCTCCCCCTGGCAGTTTGTCTGGCAACGCTATTCGGTCTCTCGGCACTCTCGCTCGCCGCTGGTGAGCGTGTATGCAAGGGATTCAAATGGAACGTCGAGAGCCTGCTCGGCAGGCTCAGTCTTGGCTGGCTGGCGATCATGCTCATTCCCATCATCCTCATTCTCATCGGACCACCCGCCTTCGCGATCGGCTTCGTGATCATCTACATCACGATGACCATAGGTCTGGGCGGCGTGATATACACATTGATCAGGCGAACACCCAAAGAAGCAAAGAAATAAGAATGTAACAATTCATAAGGCCGGTCTTTCCAGTGACCGGCCTTTTCTATTCAGGAAAGTGTGCATGTTGAATTGTCCTTTTTCCCGAGTATAATAGAGGATGACAAGAATTGATGATGCATTAAGGCTTGTTGCCAGCCGCAAATTCCACGAACTCGAAGACCTGTGGACCGACATGATAACGGATGCGAGCATTGAAATTGATGATTATCTGTCCATCGGCGACGCGGTTCAAAATGCTGGCGATTCTTCCAGGGCGGGCCTTCTGCTGGAGCTGCTCAGCGATTATCATGAATCGAAGAAGGAATACGAGACGGTAATCAGAATACAGAAACGTATGTTACGCTATGACCGAGAGAGCCTCCAAATACGAAACAAACTCATGGCTCTCTATAGAAAGCAATACAAAGACTCTCTCCACCTTGAGGACTATCTGGAGCTCTCGGGTTTGAGCAGCAGCGAGCCAATAATGAAGGCGATACAAAAATTTGAGGATTATATGCGCTATGACATAGGCAGGTACTTCTTCTTCGAACGCTACGGAATAGGAAAGGTCGTTGCTGTCAAACCAGAGAAAAAGGAAATAGTGGTGGATTTTGAACTGAAGAAGAAACATTTCCTGACCATCGATATAGCAAAAGGTCTGCTTACGCCAATTACGCAAACCCACTTCCTCCATGTGAAACATGAAGACATCGATAAGTTGAGATCGATGGCGGTGGAACAGCCGGCTGAGGTCGTATTAATGATCCTGCGCAGTTTCTCTGAACCCATGCCGGCATTAAGGATAAAAGGCTATTTGGAAGGCATAGTCGACAAAACGCACATAAACAAGTTCTGGGAAAGGGTACGGAAAACCCTCGAGAGACACGATAACATAAGAGTCACGGGCAAAACCTCGAAGACATATTCCTTCGTTGATTCGGTTGTCGACAAGGAAAACCAGGCGATCGAAGCATTTCATAATGCAAAGCTCAGGGACAAGTACGGAATCGCAGAGGAATATGCACACAAAATGCCCGGGGTCTTTGAACAGCTCATACCGCACCTTGTCCAGCTCGGCAGACTCGTTCAAAAAGATCATCCGGGCATTGCCCTTGATATCCTGATGCTGTTCGATGAAAAGAAGGCAGATGCCCAATTGAGTTATTCAATCGAAGACCTGTTCGAAGCGAACGCACCTGAAGACATCCTCAAAGAAACGACCAACCCCCAAAACGGTGCCAGATTCATCTCATATATCAAAGAAAAAGATCCGAACAGATGGCCTGATATCGCATCTGGCATTCTGTTTGCCATCAACGATTTCAAAATAATGGACGCAGTGAGCGAGCACATGCGCGATACGCCCGACAAGCTCGAAGATATTTATCGCAGGATACTGGCCATGCCAAAAGACTACCCCAGGCAATTTCACTGGATGCTCAAGAAGATCGAGAGCGGCGCCTTGAATGACTATTTCAGGCCTAATCTTATTCCTAAATTCATAGACAGCCTCTCTTATGTTCAGGGAGTCAAAGCAACAGTAAAGAAGATCTTGACCTTAAAGAGCTTTGACGAAGTTATCGCGCGCACTGAGCTTAACGATGCGCGACGAATCCAAGAATCGGTCAAGAGTAGCACGGTATTGAGCGAGCATGAGAAATCAGGTTACCTGAGAATTCTCGAACACTATTTTCCGGTTATGGTGGAAGTGAAAACCGACATCATCTACTCCACAGAGGCTGCGTTGATCCGTAAGAAAAAGGAACTCGAACATATCCTCACTATTGAAATCCCGGCAAATAAGAAAGAAATCAGCCGCGCCCGTGAATTCGGTGACCTCAGCGAAAACTTCGAATACAAAGCAGCAAAAGAAAAGCAGGACCAGCTCTATGCAAAGGTGAAGAACATAGAATCGGAACTAATGAATGTGCGTGTGATCGACCCCGCAAACATCGCCACCGATGCCGTTGGTGTCGGCACCGAAGTGAAACTCCAGAACACGGAAGATGAATCGACGGTCGTATACACAATAATGGGGAGGTGGGATACTGACCTTTCAAACAATATCATATCCAATGAAGCACCGCTCGCCCGGACGGTGCTGGGCAGGAAAATCAATGATATAGTAAACATCAAAGACATAGCATATCGCATCGTGGAAATCACACCCGCAATCCAGTGAGCCGGCCCGGTACTGCAAAATAGTATAAACCTTATCATATGTTAGTGCGTCCAACATAGTGAGGAGGTAAACCATGAAGACCATAATTCTATTGATGACGCTCTTTATCCCACTGTCAATGCACGGGAATGAAGATACGGTTGGATATCTCGGACTTTCCACTCAGAACCTGAGTGAAGCAATGAAGATTGCATTCGATGTTGACTATGGGCTTCTCGTCGACAGGATCTACGAGGGATCACCGGCGGAAGAAGGAGGCATGAACGTTGGTGATATAATCCAGAAGATCGATGGCAATGAAATAAGAGACTACAAAACACTCAGGAAAATCGTCCGGGAGAATCCGAGCAAGCGTGTCACCGTGTCACTGCTTCGCAAGGGCAAACAGATCTCGAAGACAGTCACGCTTGGTGCCAAAGAGAAATCAAGAATAAGCATTAACATAGATATACCGGAGATCCCCGATCTCCAGGTCATACTCGGAACGAAGGAGCTGCAGGACAATATCGCCGAGTTGAGAGTCGAACTCGACGAATTAAAGAGAGAGTTGGAGGAGATCAAGGAACAATTGAGATAGACTATTTCATTCAACTCTAAGAAAAAGACCTCAATCATAACTTGCCCCGGGATTTCTCATCCGACCCCACGGTTGACGGCAGAAGGAATGATACTATAATAAGGTCATGGAATTCAAAGTAGCCAAGTTTGACACGCCCGCGTTGATAACTACTTCTATCGTCACTTTCCTGCTTGCAGGGTTGGCAACACTGGTCTTTTTTCTGGCACCTCATGGCTGGGTTTTCAGTATTATCTCAGTATTGATCATTTCTCTTTCGTATCTCCTGAGCCCGATGAGATACAGTTTCAAAGGCTCTGATCTCATCATCCGAAAGGTCATCGGAAAAGAAATAAGCATCAAGCTCAGTGAAGTAGAAAGCTATGTGGTCGTTCCAAATTTTACGAAACTGCGGGTCGCGCGGACTTTTGGCAATGGTGGGTTATTTGGATATTACGGCACTTTTTCTACTGCAGAATACGGGCCGATAGATTGCCAACTACGCAGCCTCAAGAACGTCATTATTTTAAA
This sequence comes from candidate division WOR-3 bacterium, assembly GCA_029858255.1. Lineage (NCBI taxonomy): Bacteria > Pseudomonadati > Caldifarciminota > Caldifarciminota bacterium. Next base: position 149,587 of record JAOUFJ010000003.1, read on the forward strand.
AACCAAAGACAAAACCTACGCAATATCACCGGATGCAGTAGCTCAGTTCGAAGAGAAATTGACGAACGCGGTCAAAGGAGTGAAGGGCACGATCGATGTCTTGGTACCGTCAGAACCCGGGACTATGGAGCATGCAAATCCTCTGATCTTACTTCTGCCGGTATTCCTTTTCATCCTTACTGTGGTAATGGTACTCCTTGTATATCTGCAATTACCCGAACGCGTTGCGGTTCATTTCGATATGCACGGGAATCCTGATGGATGGGGTTCGCGGACATCCTATCTGATATCAGGAATCTTACCTGCTGCGGTCCTAGCTGCAATCAGCATACTCACTTTTTTCATTGTAAGAAGAGCAGCAAGAAAACCAAACCTTCCATATCTGCTGGTGATAATTTTCGCCGTAATTCAATTTTTTACCGCTTATATATCATTCGAAACATACTGGGTGAACAAACAAGGCAATCATATCATACCATTCCCGTACAACATGATTGTTTATTTCATCGCAATCGCGGTGCTACTTTTTGTTTATTATAGGAAAGTCAGGTCCAGTGCCTGATACGGCACCAACCGGCTTGTTTATTTGAATATTTTCGTGCCTTTACCAACGATTGTATTCAGTTGCTCCTTGAAATAATCCGTACTCTCTACAATGTGTTTGGGAATCTGCTGGCAGTAATAATCCCATGATCTGCGTATCTCCGGGCCCAGGAGTTCAGCGATCGTGCCATCTTTCAAGCCCTGCTCCACCCTTGCTTTGTTGTACAGCACGAGGTCCGAGGCCAGAGCCTTGGCCAAGCGGCGGGCTCTTGCATGCCATTTCTTATCTTCTTCGCTCAGTTCTCCCTCGGAGAGATGTACTTTCCTCTCAACCGATTCTTCAACCGCCTTGCGTTCCGCCTCTGCCTTTTTAGGCAAATCCATCGATGGGGGTTTTTCGACCTCGGGGGGTGGCGGTGACCCCTCACCGGCTCCCGGCTCGACCACAGGTGCCGGAGCCGTGTATGATGTCTTCTTGGGGGGAACATCGGCAACCGGCGTTGCGACCGAAGGTCTTCGTATATATATCACTCCACCACATTTCTTGCACCGAACCTTGACGCCCGCTGAAGGTATCTTCTTTTCATCGATATTGTATTTGGTCTTGCAGTGGCTGCACTCAACAATCATCTTTTATCCGCCGGTAGATTTCCTTACACTTCTTGCGCAATTCGGTCAATGTTCCGTTATTGCTAATGACAAAATCCGCCCTTCCAGACAATTCTTTCTCACTCTTCTGCATTGACCGTATCATGGAAAACACTTTCTCATCAATACCCTTCGCTTTAGCGCGAGCCGACATAATATCATCACGGGCTGTCATCAACATCGTATAGTCGGTCAATGCACAAATCTCGGGCCAATCGAATAGTAGTGCTGCATCGACAATGACGATACCGGACTTAACACAAGATATCTCCTTGATAATCTTCTTTACCAGCAAAGGATGTGATAACCGATTAAGAAAATTCAGTTTCGCACGGTCAGCAAAAACCAGATCACGGAGTTTGATTTTATCGATCTTACGCCCCTTCATTATCTCTTTTCCGAATCTCCTCTGAAGCATCAGGGATATTTCCGGCAACACCTCCCACCCTATTTTATCTGCAGAAATACAAGAAGCACCCAGATCCGCAAATACCTTTGCTGCCGTCGTCTTTCCTGTACCTACATTCCCGGCTAGCCCGATCACAACTCTTAGGCCAGGGCGCATAAGAGCACCCTCTCAAAAACGCTTGAAGCAAAGTGTTGCGTTATGTCCACCGAAACCGAGCGAATTTGACAATCCGTAATCTATCTTCACTTTCCTGGACTCGCCACGCACAATGTCCAAACCTTCACACTCGGGATCGGGATCATCGAGGTTTATCGTGGGATGCACGATCTGATCCCTGATCGAGAGGATCATAACCACAGACTCAACCGCGCCAGCGGCGCCAAGGCTATGACCAAGCATAGACTTCGTGGCGTTCAGCACCAGTGAACTGGCGTGGGCGCCGAATAAATCCTTAATAGCCCGAGCTTCGAACTTATCGTTTAACTCGGTCGACGTACCATGGGTATTTATGAAATCAATATCTTCGTTCCGGCAATTGGCTTCCTTTATCGATCTTGCCATGGACCTGCGCGCGCCTTCTCCTTCGGGTGCCGGAGCAGTTATATGATAACCGTCACCAGTGGCACCGTAACCCAAGATCTCGCAATATATCCTCGCACCCCTTGCTTCCGCGAATGCCAGTTCTTCCAGAACCAGGGTCGCCGCGCCCTCGGCAATCACGAATCCATCGCGCGCCTTATCAAATGGTCTCGACGCTTTTTGTGGCTCGTCGTTGCGCCTTGAGAGTGCCTTCATGTTGCTGAAACCTGCGACGGCAAACGGAGTGATCGGCGACTCTGCGCCACCCGTGATCACAACGTCGGCATCGCCATATTTGACCGCACGAAAAGCTTCACCGATTGCGTGAGCACCGGAAGCACAGGCTGATACAGTAGTATAATTGGGTCCTTTCAGTCCCCAGTGAATGGAAACGTATCCGGAAGTCATATCGCTGATCATCATAGGAATGAGAAATGGTGAAACACGACTCGGTCCTTGCTCGATGAATTTCCTGTGTTCTGCCTCCCAGGTCAAGAGCCCGCCGATGCCAGAACCGATTATCACTCCAATCCGGTCCGGATCGTACTTGCCGAAATCAATCTTCGAGTCTTCGACCGCCTCGACAGCCGACCACAGCGACAACTGAACACACCGGTCAAGCCTCCTTACAGTTTTGGGAGGAATCCGCTCGTCAGGACGAAAATCTTTAACCTCACCGGCGATCTTGACCACATGTTCAGTCGTATCAAAGGACGTGATATTATCGATACCACTGATTCCTTTGAGAAGCCTCTCCCAAGTCGTCTTGGCATCATTTCCCAATGGTGTAATCGCACCCAGCCCTGTAACAACGACCCTTCTCATTTCTGCTTAAGCTTCTCCTCTAAATAGGACACCGCCTTACCCACGTTGTCGAGCTTCTGCGCCTCTTCCTCTGATATCTGGAGACTGAATTTCTCCTCGAATGCCATGATCAACTCAACCGTGTCAAGGGAATCCGCACCAAGATCTTCAATGAACTTGGCATCAATTGTGACTTTCTCTGGTGGTACATGTAGCTGCTCCACGATTATATTTCTTACCTCATCAAAAAGGGCCATCTTATTCCTCCTTTCATTTTCTCTGATTCAAAGCACAATAGAACCGGTATTGCGCCACTACCTCATGACCATTCCGCCGTCCACACATATAGTCTGGCCGGTTATGTACGAAGCCTCGTCGGAGGTCAAGAAAAAAACCAAATTCGCAACATCAGTGGGTTCTCCAAAGCGACCAAGCGGTATCAAATGTAGGTAGTTCTGCCTGATATCCTCGGGAATAACTTCGGTCATCCTTGTTTCGATGAAACCGGGTGCCACCGCGTTGACATTGATGTTGCGGCTTGAGAATTCTTTTGCACATGATTTCGTGAACGCGATTATCCCAGCTTTGCTCGCGGCATAGTTTGTCTGACCAAAGTTACCCACTAGTCCTATCACCGAAGCGATATTTACTATCCTGCCATAACGTTGTTTCATCATGTGTTTCACCACGGCTCTCGTGACGAGAAAGGTACCCGTAAGATTGACCTGCAGAACGCGATCCCAATCGTCCTTGCTCATACGTATCAACAGCTTGTCGTTGGTTATACCCGCATTATTAATAAGGAAGTCTATTCTGCCGAAATCTCCAGATATTTCTTCTACGACTTCGTTTACCTGCTTTTCGTCAGCTATATCCAGTCTGTAGAATCTGGCGGACTCCCCAATCTCCGCCGCCAATTTCTCACCGTTCTCTTCATCAACATCGCAGATTACCACTTGCGTGTCTGCCTGCACGAAACGACGGACAATTGCTGCACCAATACCTGTAGCACCGCCAGTGATTAGACCAACTCTGACATCCACAGCCATTCTAAAATTCTATTCAATTTTTACATGATGTCAAGTCCATGGGCAGTAAAGCGTAAAAGAAGCCCCGCCGGTCGGCGGGGCTTCTTAGCGTTGGACGCACTAAACCTGTTGATATCCTTTCCAGCGTTGTTCCAGACCGGGGTCATTCATCGTATCCAGAATGTAATTGCAGAAATCACGTCCCGTTGCCCCAGTGGAACGCCCAGTCATCACGAGCTTTTTCTCATGTTGACCACATATATCAAGCGCCATCTCGAGTTTCCTCGCATGCTCCACATATCCGCAATGATTGAGAAGCATGGAACCTGCCCGGATGACACTGCTCGGGTCTGCGTATTTCGCCCTGCCTTCCTTTACCATACGCGGAGCGCTTCCATGAATCGCCTCGAACATGGCGTAGCGCTTGCCGATATTTGCACTGCCAGCAGTACCAACACCACCCTGGAATTCAGCAGCCTCATCCGTAAGAATATCACCATAGAGGTTCGGAAGAACCATCACCTTGAACTCACGCCGTCGTTTTTCATCAACAAGTTTCGCGGTCATAATATCAATAAACCAATCATCCGACTCAATCCCGGGATATTCCCTGGCTATTTCATAGAACGTCTTGAGAAAAAGCCCATCAGTGGTTTTGACAACATTTGCCTTCGTAACCGCGGTCACGCGATTCACCTTGTTCTTCTTGGCGTATTCGAAAGCCAGCCTGATAATACGATCACTGCCTGGTTTTGTTGTAAGCTTGAAATCGATCGCGATGTCCGGTGTTACTTCAATGCCGAAAGGTCCCAGTGCGTACACATCTTCGGTATTCTCCCGGAAGAACATCCAGTCAATACCCAGTGCAGGAACGCGCACCGGTCGCACGTTGGCAAACAAATCCAATTCCTTCCGCACTGCAACGTTAGCACTCTCGATATTCGGCCAGGGATCGCCCTTCTTCGGTGTTGTCGTCGGCCCCTTCAATGTCACGTGGCATTTCTTTATTTCGACCAGGACATCATCCGGTATCGGTTTCATGACCTCGGACCGCTTCTCAATGGTCATGCCCTCAATCACCCGGAACTCGACCTTGCCACGCGAAACTTCACCTTTGAGAATCTGCTCAAGTACCCGCTGTGCCTCGGCCGTTATGTAAGGGCCAATACCATCACCACCCAGAATTCCAATGATCAACGGATGGAGTTTTCCATATTCTATCCATTCCTGGGCTTTCTTTAGACGCCTGACTCGCTGAAGTTGGGTTTCGAGTATTCCCCCAAAATGTTGCTGGGCCCTGACGATCACAGCCGGCGTCTTGGTCTTCTTCACTATTTTCTTCTTAGCAAGCTTCTTCATCTTCTTTGTCTTCGACACTTTTTTTGATTTCATTTTCTTAGTCTTTTTCGCCAGATTTTTTTTCATCTTTTTCATCTTTTGTCTCCTTTGACTAATCTAGTTTAAAATCGCCGTGCTTCTTTATGTGCGACAGAAGTCCTCCATCATTCAGAATATTCAGCATCGCCTTTGGCAACGGATGGGCAGTGAGTTCAATGTCTTTCGTTTTGTTCTTTATTATACCGGTCGCCAGGTCAACCCAGATCTCATCACCTTGTTCGATCTTATCAGTATCGCATTCCAGGAGAGGCAGGCCAACGTTTATGGCATTACGATAGAATATCCGCGCGAAAGACTTTGCCAGTACTGCCGATACACCTGCAAGCTTTATGATTGTCGGTGCATGCTCTCGTGAACTACCCAGCCCGAAATTACCACCGGCCACGACGAAATCACCCTCTGTCATCTTCGAGGCAAATTCCTTATCAGCATCTTCGAGCACATGTTTGGCAAGCTCTGGTAGATTAGATCGCAAGTGGAAGTACCGTCCAGGACAGATCAGATCGGTTGAGATACTGTCGCCAAATTTCCATGCCTTTCCCTTAAGAATCATCACTAACCTCCTGGTCGATACGAATTAACCCTTTGACACCGCTTCTTTGACCCAACTCGTTGTTACCGACTTTGGCCTTTCAATGGCCTCACCAAGAGCTCGGCTAACGATGAGCTGTGAGCACATTCCCATGGCCCTCGATACTCCAAACAAAACCGTGTAGTACTCAAACTCGGTCAGGCCGAAATGGTACAACAGACAGCCCGAGGCCGCGTCGACATTCGGCCAGGGGTCTTTTGCCTTACCATGTTCCTTCAACACAAGGGGGATCACGTTGAAGACCTTATCAACGATCTGGAAATAAGGATCATCAGCGCAGACCCGCGCGCCGAATTCTCGGAATGCATCAAAACGCGGATCAGTTATCCTGAGCACCGCATGACCGTACCCCGGGATGACCTGCCCGGAATTCAACGTGTCCCAGGCAAACTGCTTGAGTTGATCGTCAGTCGGCACGCCACCGAACTTCTCCTTGACCATTATCACCCAGCGTAAACATTCTTGATTTGCCAAACCATGCAACGGTCCGGCCAGACCGTTCAGGCCCGCTGACACGGCGTAATAGGGATCCGAAAGCGCCGAACCAACGCAGTGGCACGTGTGGGCACTCACATTCCCGCCTTCATGATCAGAATGCAGGACCATATAGAGCCGCATGAGATCTGCGAATGATCCGGTCGAATCCTTTATGCCAAGCATATGCGCGTAGTTTGCCGCCCAATCAAGCTTTGGATCGGGTTCGATCCTCGAACCCTTGTCAAATTTCATGCGATAAATACCAGCAGCAAGATTTGGAAGTTTGCCAAGAAGATTCATGCAATCCTCAAGTGTAGCATCCCAGTAATCTTCTTTTTTCATCCCAGCAGTATACTGCTTTCTGAAAACCGACTCCTTCTCCATCGCGAGAATGCCCAGGCTGAACATCACCATGGGGTGAGAATCCCTGGGTAGTGCTTCGAGTGTTTTCCAGACGTAGTCGGGTACTTGACACCGGCTGCTCAGCTCATTCTTCAGGGATTCCAGAGCCTCTGCATCCGGCATCTCACCCGTTACCAAGAGGTAAAAAACGGCCTCGGGCAATTGATCCTTCAATTCAGCAACAGGTCGACCGCGAATGATGAGTCCTTTATCCGGAGGTACTACCGAGGTATCACACACTAAGGCTTTGACGCCCCGCATGCCACCATATAATTGTGACACCTTAACCTCTGATATGACTTTGTCAGCATTCTGTTTGACAAAACCCTTGATATCTTCCCGCAGCGCAGGAATCATTTTTGTAAGTTTTTCTTTTAGTTTGCCCATCTCGTTTCCTCCTTACTCCTCATAAATTAGGATAGATGAAATTATCTTTTCTTTCGCCGCCTTAGAGGTTTTTGTGTTTTCTCGCGACGAACTTTCAAAAAAAATTCTCTTGGATCGCTGATCTGACCCTTGATGGCCGAACAAGCAGCAGTGGCAGGTGAGGCCAGGTAAACCATACCTTCAGGATTGCCCATGCGCCCGCGGAAATTTCTGTTGGCGGTTGAGAGACAAACCTCTCCATCACCAAGAACGCCTTGATGAACGCCGACACAAGGACCGCACCCCGGCCCCATTATAATAGCGCCCGCACGGACAAATGTATCTAACAATCCCAACTTCACAGCAGCCAGATATACATCACGGGAAGCCGGGACGACAACCAATCGCGTGCGGTCCGCACGTTTCCTGCCTTTGAGTATTCTGGCGGCAATCTTCAAATCCTCCATGCGACCGTTAGTACAAGTGCCGAGGAAGACTTGGTCGACCTTGATTCCACGCGCTTCTCGTACACTCTTTGTGTTGTCCACAGTGTGGGGAAATGCAACCTGGGGTGATAGTTTCCGCGCATCGATATTGATAACGCGCTCGTATACAGCATCCCTGTCGGGCACCAATGGTCGCCAATCCTTCAAGCGTCCACGCACCTTGAGGTACTGTTTCGTCTTCTCATCCGAAGCAATCAGACCGGTCTTTGCCCCTGCCTCGACAGCCATATTGGACAGGACAAAGCGCGACTCCATCGACATTTTTCTGATCGCTGGTCCGCCAAACTCCAGGGCCTTGTAGGTGGCACCATCTGCACCGAGCAGGCCGATCAGATAGAGAATGAGATCCTTTGAATAAACGCCCGGCGGAAAATCGCCGGTTACTTCAACCCGGAATGTTTCAGGAACCTTGAACCATGTTTTTCCCATTGCCATTCCGATCGCCACGTCGGTCGACCCCATGCCAGTGGCAAAGGCACCCAGTGCTCCTGAGGTGCAGGTATGTGAATCGCCTCCGATCACGACATCACCAGGTTTTGCGTAAGACTCGACCAACCGCTGGTGGATCACACCTTCGCCTACCTCGGAAAGGACCGCCCCAGACTTGCGGCTGAATTCGCGAAGGAGCATATGGTCATTCGACAGCTCCTTGCGTGGGGAGGGTGCAGCATGGTCGAGAAAGAATATTGACTTCGGTGCCCGGACTCTATCCAAACCCATCTTCTGAAGCTGACGTACACCCAACGGCCCGGTGCCATCCTGAAAGGCAGCCACATCGACACGGGCGATTACTATGTCGCCGGAATGTGCATCCTGGCCACTCTTCTCGGATAGAATCTTTTCCGCCAAGGTCTTACCCATCATGCCTCCATTCTATGATTGAACGTGGACTCTATATTCGTTAAAGACAACTAAGGTCTATCGCATGTATGCACAACAGCTCACTATTATACAGAATTTTTCGCCGCAGTCAAGATACCGACTCTGCCCTATCGCTCCGGATATTTGAAGAGATGATGGTGAGAAAAAACTCTGTGCGCGCCGTCAATATCTGATTTCAAAAGAAGCGAACTCACCCGTCGGCTTCGCCCAGTTGACTTCAGCGTGCTCGACACGCGAGAATGAAGGACCCTTCTGACACCAGTGCACAAAATCATCCATCTTGTCGGGTGGGCCTTCGGCAAGTATCTCCACCCTCCCATCGGGCAAGTTCTTCACCCAACCGGTGAGTACCAGAGATTGCGCAACCCTTCTCGTATCCGCACGGAAGAAAACACCTTGTACAATGCCCTGTACGATGATATGCACGCGCACTGATTTATTCATCGTATTTTCGGTTTCTGTGCATCAAATCAAAACACGAATAATGCAAGATTTCAGAAGATGAGAATTCATATTTATCCTCGTGCGGCCAGCGAACCGCTCAATTGACCGCAGCCAGCTAGAATCGTCTGTCCCCGTGATTTTCTGATGACCACGGTATGATGCGATTCCAGAAGACTCGAGAAAAAAGCCTCTATGTTCTCGTCCCCGGGCCTCTTGTAGGGCAACTGAGGGTGTTCGTTATATGGTATGAGGTTTATTTTCGAAGGTATATTTCTTAGCAGTCGAATCAATTTCTGTGCGTCTTGAATGCCATCATTGATATCTCTGATCATCACATATTCAAACGTCACCATCTCTTTTTGCAGCGAGTAGATCTTGGCGAGTCTCAAGACATCCTTAAGCGGATTCTTTCGGGCGATCGGCATGAGATCCTTTCTGAGCTCTTCGTCGGCAAAATTCAGTGAGATCGCCAGCTTGACCCGGATCGAAGATTTCAATAGAGCTTCAATGCCTTCAACAATTCCAACAGTTGACACTGTAGTATGCCTCCTGCCGATGCCAAGGCCCAAAGGTGAAGACAGGATCTCCAGCGCCCCGATAACTTCATCAAAATTGAGGAACGGCTCGCCCATTCCCATGAAAACGACATTGGTGCATTTGTCTCCCCTGTTTTCCTGAATAACCCGTACCTGATCCGCGATCTCGTACGCATGGAGGCTCCGGTCGAAGCCGAGTACACCAGTTGCACAGAACTTGCAGGCAAGCGGGCACCCCACCTGACAGGAGACACATATCGTACGTCTTGTGCCTTCCCGGATGAATACCGACTCAACATGGAGGCCATCTTCCAGTTCCAGTAGATACTTCTCAGCATCTACATCTTCGCGCTGTAAATCTGCGATTCTAACCCCGGCGATCGAATATATCCCATTGAAGTAATCCCGCAATTCTTTGGAAATATTGGTCATCACCGAAAAATCACCCGCGTTCTTCTGCCAGATCCACTTGAACACCTGTTCGGCACGGTATTTCTGGAGCCCCAAATCAACCAGCTTATCCCCGGCCTGAACCAATGAATATCGCTTGAAGTTCTCCTTCATACAGAGATTATAGCCAATAGCGGACACGAATCAACGTATGCAATTATACAAAATCTTGACGTTTTGTGATATTTGTTTATAATATTTTTTGAATTTGGGTATGGCCGATCACCCGGAAAGGGACTGAACTGAGAATATGACTAAGTGTAATTACTGTAATTATTCAAACAATCCGGACTATGCACAGTTCTGCACAAATTGCGGTGTAGCGTTGAAGACTGAAGGCAGCGGGGTCGCCGAATCGGAGCGCCTCAGGCTACTGGGAGGTGAGCTCAGACTGCTTACTGTCTTCTTCGTCAATCTGACCGGCATTGAGAAACTCATCAAGAAAGATACCTACGCAACGACAAAGCAACATGTTCAAGAGTTCTTGAGTAGCATTGAAGACATCGTCGAGGAATACAACGGGACATCGAACCGTATCATCCCCGACTTCCGGATACTCGGTATTTTCGGTGCACCACATGCACACCATGACGATGCTCTCAGGGCAACGCGGTGTGCAAGTCGCATAAGAGATTGGTGGTTGAAGACAAAGCAGGAATCGAAATTCTTCAAGGATATCGATCTGCGAATCGGACTGAATACTGGAAGGGCCTTCTTTGGTTTCGTCCTCAAGGAATCGCCTTTCCTTACCGTTATCGGTGACACGATCAATATCGCTGCCCGTATCACCGAAATAAGCCAGCACAGCGAAATCCTCATGACCAGGCCCACCTATAACGCGGTGCTACGGCATATCGATGCAGAGCACATCGGCGAACAAACGGTCAGAGGGAAACAAACTAAAGTTGACATCTACCGCCTGAAGAAAATCAGGGCAACACCGCGTGTCTTTGAACCCCAGAGAATGCCGTTGTTTGGCCGGGAAGCGGAGTTGAATAAACTACTCGACCTCGCTCAGAAGTCGATCCGCCATGCACCGGTCTACTGCATCCTCAACGGACAAATGGGCATTGGAAAAACAAGGCTCAAGGAAGAATTTGAAGTGCAGTTGAATAAGAGCGACAAATGCAGTTGCTTCGAAACAAACTGCTCGGTCGATGCTCAATCGCCTTATCACCCTTTCCGAACCCTTTTGAGAAATATGCTGCAGCTGCATGAACTTGATGGTCAGGATATCACAACCAAACGCCTCGACGAGATATTCGCTCAGCAGAACTTCAATCGTTCACTGGCAAAAGGCATCAAGCACTTGCTCCTTACCGATATCGGGCGGCTGCAAAGTGACGAGATACGCATGGTCAACGAAGAGATCTATGCATCAGTGCGCGATATCATCAAGAACGAATGCCGCAACAAACCACTTGTGCTCATTTTTGAGGAATTCGGTCAAGCCGACATCATGTCAAAAGAACTCACCATATATCTGATGACCGAATTAGAGAACGAACCTGTGATGTTTCTATTGATCAATGCTCCAAATCAACACTTTGAAGCCATGTCCGTGCAACTCGAGAAGATCGACCTGAAACCTCTGCCCAAACACGACGTCCATTCTTTGATCCGACACATCCTGGGTAAGGTTGATGACGACCTTGCCGACTTCATCTACCGGGAAGCTGGCGGAAACCCGCTTTTCACGATCGAGGCGATCCGCAATACACGCCGTAACAAGATCATCAAGCAAACATCGGGTAAATGGTACCTTTCAAAGGAACAGACACTTGTTTTTCTGGACGATCTATATGGGCTCGTAATGTCCACGATCGATTCCCTGGCTTCCGACCCGCGGTTGATCGTCGATTACGCCTCGGTCATCGGCTACCGCTTCAGCCTCCGTATTCTGAGCGAACTACTCACCAGACCTGACCTGAAAGAACATCTCGATTATCTGATAGCAGAGGGGTACATCGTGCTGTCGTCGGACGGTGATGATCCGGTGTACATCTTCCGCCACAACCTGCTCAAAGATGCTGCTTACAACGTCCTGCCGGTGAGAAAGCGTAAGGAGATCCACAACAAAGTGGCCAATCTGCTTGAGCAAGTCTATTCTAACAATCTTTCATCTTTCTACGAGGAGGTAGCACGCCACTATCTTGCGTGTGACCGGTACGGACGGGCCACTAAGTATTTCAAGCTCGCAGGCGACAAAGCCAAGAATCTGTACGCAATCGACCAGGCTCTTTCATTCTACGAACAGGTGCTTGATATCAAAAAGAAATTCGGCACCGAATTACCCAAACCCGTTTACCGTGAGATAATGCTCAACTTGATAGACATATACGAGATAAAGGGCGATATCAACAAGATGGAAAAAACTGCGAGGGAGAAACTGTCCGAAGCGTTGAATGATAATGATCAGAAAAACGCCATGTTATTCGCCGAACGTCAGGCATACGGGCTCATCCTGCTCAATAGAGTTGAAGAAGCGGAAAAACTGCTCACCGCGAGCATTGAGAAGTGCGGCGACCAAATGGTGGAAATACTGCCGATACTCTATGCTGATCTGGGGATGTTATATGCCAACAAGTATGAGTACGATCAATGTCTGCTTAACTTCAATCTCAGTTGGCGCACCGCCCGTGCAAATAACATCAAAGAAGCTGAGATACTTTGCCTTCTCAATCTCTCAAAACTGCACAAGGGATTGGGTAATTACGAAAAGGCCATCGATTATCTACAACACGGCCTGGAAATTCTCGTCGACACCGAAGACATCAGAAAAAACATCGAACTTCAGTATCTGATTGCCAATATCGACTATGAAATATGGAACATCGAAAAAGCAAAAAACGTGCTAAGCGAGTGTCTCATGACAGCGGATTCGATTGGCAGCTTCGATGCATATATCAGATCCGCGCTCGATCTGGCGCGCATCTACTCACTCAACGGTGAACCGGGGCACGTCACAAAGTACTTGAAAGATGTCGATAAAAAGATATCCTTCCTTATCCGTGAGAGCTTGCTTGCCGAGATCAATCTCAAGAAAGCGCTGGTCTATTATAATAATGGAGATTGTAAGAAGGCTAATGACTACGTGATTAACAGCCTGCGCATCGCGGAGCGGTTGAATCAACATGAAATCGAGTTTGAATGCTTCGAATTGCTTTCGATGATCGACGAGAACCATAACATGGAAAATGCAAGGAGAGCTTTGCGCCTCGCCGAGGAGATGAAATTGCCACCCCTGATTGCCTCTGCACTGTACCGCATGACAATGATCTTTATGGAGAAGAACGACATCGAGCGTGCCCGGCACCATGGAAGAAAAGCGCTGCTTGTTTACGATGACATTAAATCGAGGCTGAGCGACGCAAATCGGCAACATTTCATCAAGAAACCGGAATATACAAAATTGCTGGAGATATGATATGAACTGTGACAATTGCGGCAGAGAAATCAACGAACCACTGCACTTCTGTCCGCACTGTGGTGCTGCATTGCATGAAGGGGTAACCTCTCCGTTTCAGGACCTGAAACTCACGTTTCTACGCGTTGATCTCTCTGGCTTCACTCAGATGAGCGAAGCCATGATCGCAGAGGATGTAATGGCAGTACTCAATGAGATTTTCGGGATCTTCGTACAAATCGTTGAATCGAATAAAGGAACAATATACCAGGTGATCGGTGACGAGATAGTCAGCATTTTCGGACTCGATCTCGAATCGGGATTCGCGCCCCACATGGCAATTCTGACCGCTGAGGAGATGTTCAACAGAGTATACAATTTCAACAAAAAAGGAACCCTCAAGAGTCCCATCGGGCTCAAGGTCGGTGCCGAGATCGACTCGGCCTCGATCTTTGATATGCAACAAGACCTGAGAAATGCTCTGATACTGACCAAGGGCTTCCGTAAGAGTCAGATATTGCAGAAGAATGCATCGAGCAACACGATACTGGTCGGTGAAAATCTATATAAGGTGACCAAAGGTTTCTTTTCTTACCGTGAAGTAGGTGAATTCGTCGAAGAATCGTTCGGCGTCAAGGCGTATGAATACAAATTGAAATTGAAGGCCTAATGGAAGAGCACGTTTTAGCATTATATAATGATTTGCTCAAACTTCTGAGGATGGGGATATACCTCGCCCGGACCTATCCGCACGGTCATCCGTCGATGAAGCACACGACGCAGCGCATTCGTGAACTCTTCGATGAAATCCGGATTGAGAAAAGAGTCGTTTCCATCGTCGTAATCGAAAGTGTTTTGAGGATCGAAGATGCGAGATTCGATTCAACGAAAATGTCGATAGTGAAATACCTCATAGCCCGATTTCAACAGCTGGGTGTTAAAAGCATAACATTCAACACCGAGGTATCGGAGAGCGATCTCTATGAGTTCTTTACGGTGATGGCACTGCAACCATCAGACATCGAGGATTATGGCGACGTCACCGCAGTAATGCAGACACGACACATCACCGGGATCAAAGTCAATATCTACCGCGTCGGCGTTGTTTCTTCTGATCTGGAGGCGAGGGAACTCGACTGGGAGAACTTCCTCGAATCCATAATCACTGCAGAGGTGCCCAAAACAGAAGAAGAACGTTTAAAGGAATTGGGCAATTTCCTCGGCGTGCTTGGTGTGACTGCCGATGATACGATAGAAGCCCAATCCGACAAAATCCTTGCCGGACTCGAGAAGCTTGCCCTCATGGTTGCCGACCGCTACGGCGAAGAGAGATGGAATGAATATTCACTGGTCTTTTCAAGACTATTAGCAATACTCTCTCCTTCGGTCAAGAAGAACATTGTCAGATATCGCAGCGAAAACGCGAAACTGGCAGAAATGTTCCGCAAACTTGTCCCGACAATGGATGATGAAGACATAGTTGACATCGTGATGACGATCGCCAAGAAAAAGGGCGGCAACACGGAACAAGAGATCGTCGACATACTACAGAACGTGTCCGGTAACAAACTACCCGGCATTCTGACGACGCTCGGAAACCGTGCACCCGATTATTACACGAGCGAATTTGTCGATCGGTTGATGAAACGGGTAAAAGCAGGGAAAAGTCCCGAAGCAGCAACCAAGTATGCGATCAAAAACCTTGAGATGGAGATGAAAAGCCACTTTCCATCCCTGCGTGGTGAATCTCCTGAAGAACGCGTCAGTGCCGTTGACGCCCTCGTTGAATTCGCCGACCGTCTGTTCGACGCTGGCAGTATCGAACTAGTATGTCTCATGGCAAACCGGCTTGACGCGATGGCAGAAGCGGAATCGGACCTCAACACTTTTGCCAAGGCGATCGACGCGATGAAAATTCTCTATATCAAAGCGCGCGATAAGAACAATACCGAAGTGATGGAATTCATCGCCAAGAAATTTGCCAAGTACCTGATGCGTAAAGATACGATATTTCTGGAGCGTAAACGCTTTGTCATAAAAGCAATTGGTGAAACAAGAGACCCCACCTACATACCCGAATTATTGTCTTCATTGTGGGCAGCCGGCACTTATGGCGAGGCAAGGGAATCGTTGATTGCGCTGGCCGACCAATCCGCGCCACTGTTGGTGCAAACGCTCAGGGAGACCGACGACTACTCGGTCAGGATGAAAATTCTGGATATCCTTAAGCGAATGAGCGACAAAGCTATTCCTGAAACCCTAAACCTGCTTAAGGCCGAGGAGTGGTACGCGCGCCGTAATGGCATCTTCATCCTGGGCGAGCTCAAAGCAGATTCAACGGTGGACGAGATCGGTGCGTTGATCAGAGAGGACATCGAACAGATACAGCTCGAAGTGGTGGCAAGTCTGGGCAAAATTGGCGGTTCACAGTCAAAGGAGTATCTCAAGAAAGCGCTCAACAGCAAATATCCGCAGGTCATCCTCGAAGCAATGAAATGTCTCGACGCGGATGATTTCAAAAGCAGGCTGCCTCAAGTTCTTCAATGGCTTAAAAGGAACACAAGAATACCCAACGATATCAATGAGCACTTCCGTGTTAATGTAATCCAGGCTCTTGCTAGGAGCAAAGAAGAATCAGTAGTCAACGCACTGATTGGCATTGTCAAAGAACGCGCATTGTTCAAAGGTAATATGCTACTTCCTACCAAGGCAGCCGCGCTCAATGCGCTTGCGAATATTGGCACGACAAAAGCCATGCAGACACTGCAGAAAGCGGCAAATAGCCGAAATCGGTATATTGCCATTACAGCCCAAGACGTTCTCCAGCGCATGACATCCGAATCCGAGGAAGTCGAGAGCTAGAGAGCTAACTCACAGAAGAAAAAAGTAATACCCGGCTACCGTCAGGCACAGAACAATGAGGTCAGCTTGACATCGCTGTTTTTTCTGGTATAATCACGCATGAAGCATCCCACATCCAAGAGAGATCATGCTGCGGACATCAGATTCGTTACCGACAGTAGCGCTGATTACGAAGAAAACGGGTCTTTTTCAGAACTGATCAACTGGCAGCCGTCATACAATCTCTACACCACAGATGACAGTATTATCGTGCACCTCGAACTCACCGGGGTAAGCCTTCGGGACGTCGTAATCTTCTTGCGAAGCCGATATATGCATATCGCTGGCAACAGGACAGCACCTCCGCCGATCATCGAAGAGCACTGCATATTTCATAATTTGGAGATCCCCTATGGCCGTTTCACCCGTCGGATAGACTTCCCGATGCCTGTTGAGACTCGCGGATATAAGTATGAAATGAAGAATGGCATCCTGACATTACAATTCAAAGTCGTAGAGAAAAAAATCATTCCTGTGGAAGGAGAGTAATGGCACGCCTCAATAAGATGATAAACATTCGATGGCCTATCCTGTCCAAAGATTGTGGGACAATTCATGGAATGGTGTGTATCAAATGAAAATATCTATGAGTCTGGGGCTGCAATCCACATAGTATTCAACTGCAGGCCAGAACTTCGAGGAATGAAATGACTGACACGTTGATAAAAATACCGAATGAATTGGGGATCATTCCAATAAAGGGTGGTGTAATCTTCCCCGATCAGGTAGTGCCCCTCATCATTCACACGCAAAAACTTGCCAAGCTTATCGATGAGATCCTGACGACAAATAAATTGGCGGGTGCACTTACGCAGCGAAATCCTGATATTGAAGAGCCTGAGCCGGATGAAGTATTTGACGTGGGCTGCGTGATCCAGATCACAAAAATGCTCCGTTTCCCCGATGGTACCATCCGACTGCTCATAAAAGGTCTCAGCCGGTTCAAAGTCGCTAAGTTCACCCAAAATGAACCGTACCTTAAGGCAAAGATCGAAACCATCAGACCGGCCTACAGAAAAACAGTGGCGCTCGAGGCCATGATGCGTAATGTCATAACGATGTTCCAACATCTCGTATCCCTTGCACCCTATCTGCCTGACGAATACGCCGCAGTTGTCCTTAATATGGACAACGCAGACAGCCTCGTTGATTTTGTCAGCAGCACAATCAATTTTGACTACAACGAGAAACAGGCTCTACTTGAGATCACGGAGCCGAAAGAACGGTTCTCCAGACTCATACCGATGTTGCAGAAGGAAATAAGTATTCTTGAACTGGGCGCCAAAATACGCTCCGATGTAAAGAGTGAACTCGACAAAGGTCAGCGCGAATTCTACCTGCGTGAACAGCTGAAAGCGATTCAAAAAGAACTCGGCGAGACGGACGAGCACGCACGCGAAATCGAGGAATTGAGAACCAAGATAATCAATGCAAAAATGCCTGAGCAAACCAATATGGTGGCGTTAAAAGAACTCGACCGGCTGGCAAAGATGCCTCCTCAGGCTGCAGAATATACGGTTTCACGCACATATATCGACTGGCTGATATCGCTTCCATGGGCACTGTCCACGCAAGATAATCTGAACGTGCAGAGGGCACAGAAAATTCTCGATGAGGACCACTATGACCTGGAGAAGGTAAAAACGAGAATACTCGAGTACCTGGCAGTGAAGAAACTAAAGCCGGATTCAAAAGGAACCATTCTCTGCTTTGTTGGCCCGCCCGGAGTGGGTAAAACATCACTCGGAAAATCAATCGCCCGCGCCCTCGGCAGAAAGTTCACCCGTATCTCCCTGGGTGGCATTCGTGACGAGGCAGAAATAAGAGGACATAGACGAACCTACGTTGGCGCGTTACCCGGTAGAATCATTCAGTCGATCAAGAACTGTGCCACAAATAATCCTGTTTTCATGCTTGATGAAATCGACAAAGTAGGTACCGATTTCCGCGGCGACCCTTCCTCGGCACTGCTTGAGGTACTCGATCCCGAACAGAACAACGCTTTTTCCGACCACTATCTTGAGGTGCCATTTGATCTCTCACAAGTGATGTTCATCGCTACCGGCAACGTTGTCGATCCGATTATCCCGGCCTTGAAGGACCGCATGGAAATAATCGAATTACCGGGCTACATCCTCGAGGAGAAAGTCGAAATCGCAAAAAAATTTCTGATGCCGCGTCAGATCCGCGAAACAGGACTGAAGCCCGTAAACATATCATTCGACGATGAGGCAATAAAACGTATCATCAGCAATTACACAAAAGAAGCAGGAGTCCGCAACCTCGAACGCCTGATCGGGTCGATCTGCCGCAAGGCGGCAAAGCGTTTTGCCGAGGGCAAGAAAAACAAGATCAAGATCACCGCCAAGAGTCTCTCCAGATTGCTCGGACCCCAGAAGGTTATTTCTGAAGTCGCTGCCCGCGCGGGGCAGATCGGCGTCGCCACGGGCCTCGCCTGGACTCCATATGGCGGCGAGATCCTCTTCATTGAATCGATCAGGACAAGAGGGAAAAAAGGACTGATACTTACCGGATTGCTGGGCGATGTGATGAAGGAATCGTGTCAGGCAGCACTTTCTTATCTAAAGACAAAAATATCCAAATGGGATATCCCCGAGAGTGAATTCGAAAGCCACGAATTGCATGTTCATATCCCTTCGGGAGCAATCCCAAAAGATGGTCCCTCGGCCGGGCTAGCCGTCGTAATGTCACTCGCGTCCCTGTTCAGGCATGAACCAATCGATCCAAAAATCGCTTTTTCCGGAGAAATAACCCTTTCCGGACGGGTCCTTCCCGTCGGCGGCATCAAGGAAAAAGTCATCGCAGCGAAGCGGGCGGGAATCGAGACCATAATGTTACCCAGGGACAATCAGAATGATCTACAGGAAATCCCCCAGCACGTACGAAAGGGACTTTCTTTCTTATTTGCATCCAAGATTGATCAAGCTTTGAATCGAATTTTTCACAACAATAAACAAGGAGCGCGGAAATGATCTTTCTTCTTTTCTTTCAAATCGAATATCAGGCCATCAATCGCGTCCACAGCGATTCCGTGCAGGAACTAGTGCTCTACCTGACCATACCCGCGAATAAATTGCACTATTTCGCTGCGGAGGAGGACTTCTATGCGCAATATGAGATTCAGCTCACCATTTTCGACAATACCGTCCGTCAGCTGACCGGAGATTACTGGCGTCGGCGTGCGATTCAGGACAACAAAGAAATCACGGACTCGGTGAAGATCAGGATTCCAAAAGAGAGCGACTCCTTCATTCTTAAAATTCTGGATTTGCACGGAGGCGAGATATTCCATTCCACACAGAAGCTCATACAGGTAAAAAACCTGGCGAACATCTACTGGTCAGTCAATAATGACACCCTGCACCTAACATTCACCGTTTTCAACCAGCAGGGAATGATCGACAGCGTTGCGGCAACTATTGCAGAGTCGAGAAAAATCATCCCCCTGAGAAGAGGCACTTACGGGGATTCGATCACTTTCGATGTCGCCGGGCTGCCGATCGACGATTATCAATTGAAGATAGAAATGTATGCTGAGCAGGGGAAGATCGATGAATCGGTCATTCCAATTAAGGTCTCCCGTCCCTTTCACCTGGACGACGCCACCTGGTCAGCTAAGGTAGAACAATTGCGGTACATCGGGACTCCATCCGAGATCGATGTTCTCAACAGGGCCGATGTATCAGAGAGGGATAGTCTGTGGGTCAATTTCTGGAAGAATTTTGACCCCACGCCGAATACCGTATACAACGAAAGAGAGATCGAATATTACGAAAGAATCGCGTATTCCGATGAACACTTCGCAAACGGAGATCAGGGCTGGCGCAGTGACCGGGGACGGATCTTCGTGACGTACGGTCCTCCCGATGAGATGCAATCCTACCCTTACGAACTCGACTCGTTTCCCTACGAGATATGGATTTACTACAAGAACAATCTGCGATTCATCTTTGTTGACCGATATGGATTCGGTCAATATACTCTAGTAAATAGAGACGGACTACGACCATGATCGAACTTCTTTTCTTTCTATTATCAGCCGGAGACATTGAGTTCTTCGCTGATCCTGTTGTCTACAAAATAAGCATTGAGGTAGAGGATACTACAGCTCATGTCTTATCGACTGAAGACATATACTACGCTGAATTCAACTGCGAAATACCTTATGGCGAGTTGTATTATCAATCTGCAGAAAACATTATTTTCGCATCCGCCATAATCCCGTTCAAGATTGCCAATCTTGACCGTCCGGATTCGCTGGTTGACACATTGTATCGGCAGTTCACGATACCTTCCTTTTCATACGCGGCCAAGGAACGGGTTTCATTTCTCGTTCAATTCGGCGCTTATCTCAACGAAGGCAGATACAGGTACAGTGTCGAGATGCTGTCCGGCGAAAAAAGTGGTATGGTCACGAACGTGCTCGAAATAACTGGGGATGACTACCACATGAGTGACATTATGCTCTCAAGTGAGATCACGGTTGATACTCTCGGTGACTACCTGAGAAAAGGTGACCTCAGAATAATACCTCGACCTTCTCACACATTCGACGATCGCTTCCAGAACCTGTGCTTTTACTATGAACTGTATGATGTTATCCCGGACACGGATACCCTGTCCGCCATATATACGATAACCGACGACAACAACAGAGAAATACGTAAAATATCGAGAACGATCGAGAAGATATTCCCGGCTCAAGCCGTCAACTGCGGGCTGAGCATACAAGGCATCGAAGCCGGCGATTACAGACTCGTTGTTACCATTCAAGATAAAGAAGCCACAACGATCGTCCAGAAGAGAGTTCCTTTCAGCATATCCAAGATACAGCGGCAGGAAGTAAGTTATGAAGGCATGCCTTATTATGAAGAAATCGAATACTTTCTCGACTCCCGGGACTACAAAGAATTCCTCAAATTGCCAAAAGAAGGCAAAAAGGCCTTCCTGGACAGATTCTGGCGAAATCAAGACTACTACGCAATCGTAGAGAGATTCGAGTATGTCGAAGAACATTATCGTCATGGTAATACACCGGGACGTAAAACTGACCGCGGAAGAATCTATATAAAATATGGTGTGCCGGAAGATATCGAACGGCCGTTACCCATGGAGCGCCAGGAATCGAGGCCATACGAGCACTGGCAATACCCAAACGGTGAACAATTCATATTCGTAGACTTACGAGGCGCAAACAACTACGTTCTGGTCTGGACAAATGCACTCGATGAGAGCACCCAGCCGACTCTATATAAGTATCTGCCGCCCGAGCAACAGGAACTCATACACTAATTGGGAATAGCAGATCGCGTCGCACCGTTGGGAGAAAATGTCATACTCATGTGACACGAGCCGTGTCTTCTCTGTCCGTAGGATCCGTCACGCTACACCTGTCTAACCGGCGGCCCGGTAATGATCGATTATCATATCCATACAGCTCATTCAATAGATGCTTCAGGGACGTTGACCGAATATTGTCAGATGGCACTTCAAATCGGGCTGGAAGAAATATGCTTCACCAATCACTGCGAGCTGGATCCACAGAGGAACGACTCATTCATAAGATTCAATGGAACATCTGAACCCTTATCCAATGCTGGTCTCATCAAACTCCAGAATGAGATATTCGAGTCGCGCGATCGATTCATAAAAAAAGGGCTATCAGTGAAATTCGGCATCGAAGTTGGTTATGACCCGGGCATCGAAAAGAGGCTCCACGCGATCATAGATGGACTGGAGCTCGATTTTGTCATCGGTGCGATACATTGTCTTGACCACATCTGTATCGATAGTTCACGGGAGTGTGGACGATACTTTGACGGACATGACGCTGACCAGTATGTCACCAATTATCTGAACGCCGTTTCCAGCCTGGTGAAGAGCAACCTCTTCGATTCAATTGCACATATCGACGTCTACAAGAAATATGGGCTCAATTACTACGGTCATGACATATACAACATTCCCCGCGAAGTAACGGCGGAAATCTTCAGACTAATAAAGGAAAACGGCATTGCCATGGAAATAAATACGGCCGGCATGCGTTTCATGAATGAATTCTATCCAGCACCCGCCTTAATGAGAATGGCCCGTGAACAGGGTCTCGAAGCCATCACGTTGGGTTCTGACGGCCATAAGCCAGCTGATCTTGGAAAGGATCTGAAGCCGGCTGTCGACTACCTTAAATCATTTGGCTTCGGTACTATTTACAGCTTCGAAAAAAGAAGACCTGCAGCACTAAGCATTTAGATCAGAACAATCCAATTACCTCAATATCGTACGATACTGGCTCAATTTCTATGCAGATCCCCGATTTCGAAGGCGTTAGTCATATTGACTGAGGGTATTTCCTGGATATAATACTACGATGGAGCAAAGAATAACCAACGTCTACATTGAAGATGAGATCAAAGCATCGTATCTCGACTATGCGATGAGCGTTATTGTCGGCCGGGCGCTGCCCGACGTCCGTGACGGGCTCAAACCGGTCCAGCGGCGCATCCTCTACGCCATGTCTGAAGCTGGCCTGCTCGCGAATCGTCCCTACAAGAAATCAGCCACGGTCATCGGTGATGTGCTGGGCAAATATCACCCGCATGGTGATATGGCGATCTATGATGCCCTCGTGCGTATGGCGCAGGATTTCTCCATGCGCTACGCACTGGTCGACGGGCAAGGCAATTTCGGCTCAATCGATGGTGACGCTCCGGCAGCATACCGCTACACCGAGGCTAAACTCACACCCCTGGCAGAGGAAATCCTCAAGGACCTGAGCAAGGACACGGTGAACTTCACGCCCAATTTCGACGGCCGTCTCAAAGAACCCACGGTCCTGCCTGCCAATGCGCCCAACCTGCTTTGTAACGGTGCCTCGGGCATCGCCGTCGGCATGGCGACGAATATTCCGCCTCACAATCTGGGAGAGATCGTCAAAGCGTTGATCGCGATGATCGATGATCCCAAGATCAAGGACGATGCATTGTACAAAATCGTACCGGGTCCAGACTTTCCAACCGGCGCCATCATCATCGGACGGGCGGGCATCAAACAAGCGTACCGGACCGGCAAGGGGAAACTGATAATCAGAGGAAAAGCCAGGATCGAAGATATCAAGTCAGGTAAACAGGCAATTGTGATTACGGAAATCCCCTATCAAGTAAACAAGAGTACTTTGCTCGAAAAGATCGCAGGTCTCGCACGTCAGAAAAAGGTCGAAGATATCTCAGACCTGCGTGACGAATCGGATAAAGACGGAATCAGGATCGTCATCGAGCTGAAACGGGATGCTAATCCCCAGATCGTCCTGAATAACCTATACAAGTACACGAATCTGCAAGTGCCCTATGGCATACAGTTACTGGCTCTCGTTTCCGACACTCCGCATACGTTATCCTTGCGCGAAATACTCCAACATTTCCTTGATTTCAGATACGAAGTCGTAACGCGGCGCACAAAATTCGAACTCGCCGAAGCTGAGCGAAGGGCTCATATTCTTGAAGGTTTAAAAATAGCGATCGAGAATATCGATGAAGTAGTGAAAATAATAAAGAAATCCCAGGATGTCCAGGTGGCTAGGCAGAAGTTGATGAAACGCTTTTCACTCAGCGAAATCCAAGCCCAGGCCATTTTAGACATGCGTCTTGCCCGGCTCACTAATCTGGAAAAGGAAACCCTTGAGAACGAATACCTTGCTCTGATAAAGGAGATCGCCCGGTTGAAGTCGATCTTGAAATCACCGAAAGGCATCTTCCAGGTCATAAAAGATGAATTGAAGAAGCTTGCCGAGCGGTATCATGATTCCAGAAGAACGATCATTGTCGACGCCGAAGCCGAGGAGTTGACGATCGAAGATCTGATCGGCGAAGAAGACATGGTCGTCAGCCTCACCCAGCGCGGCTACATAAAGAGACAGCCGATAACGACATACCGGAACCAGGCACGCGGTGGCCATGGCCGTAAAATACATGAGGTGCGCGGTGAGGATGTGGCCAATCAATTGCTGATTTCAAAGACGACCGATACCCTGCTCTTCTTCTCGGACCAGGGCAAGGTCTACGCTTCAAAGGTCTATGAGATCCCGGAGTCCGGTCCCCTTTCCAAAGGTCGTGCCCTGGCCAATCTCGTTCAGCTGGCCTCTAACGAGCACATCACCGCCTGCCTGTCGATCAAGGACTTCTCCTCCAAGTCATTCATCTTCATGGCGACAAAGATGGGCAAAGTGAAGAAAACATCTTTAGAGGACTATGAGAACACAAGAAAAAAAGGTATCATCGCGATCAAACTTGCCCGCAATGATAGATTGATCGCAGCAAGATTGACATCGGGGAAGGACTCGGTGTTGCTCACGACCCGTGATGGTCTAACCCTCCGTTTCAGCGAAAAACACATTAGACCAATGGGCCGCAACGCGGGTGGGGTCAGAGGCATCCGCCTGGGTAAAGGCAATGAAGTCGTTGGGTTCAACGTTGCGTGCACCGATGAGGATATGCTGATCGTCGGCGAGCGCGGTATCGGCAAGCGGGTCAAATTCGATGCGATCGGGGAAAAAGGCCGCGGTGGAAAAGGTATGAAGGGCATGACCATTGACGCCAAGACCGGCAAGGTAGCAGGCGTCGCAAGTGTGAGCGATGCCGACGATCTGATCGTCATGACAAAAACCGGTAAGGTCATAAGGACACCGGTGAACGAAGTAAGGGTGTTAGGCCGTACGGCAAAAGGTGTGAAGATCATCGCATTGGGAAAAGAAGATTCCGTGGTGAGTATTGCCCCGATCAAAGCAAGCGTGTGAAGACCAAAAAAAATTCCAAGAGAAGAAAACCCTGGGATCAATATTTCATGTCGATCGCCGAATTAGTTGCCGAGCGGTCGACCTGCCTCCGTCGCCACGTTGGCGCGGTCATCGTAAAGGACAAACGCATCCTGGCTACGGGTTACAACGGCGCGCCAGGCGGTGTGCCCCACTGTGAAGACGTAGGATGCCTGCGCGGTAAAATGGGTGTGGCCTCGGGCGAGCGCCACGAGCTATGCCGCGGCGTCCATGCCGAACAGAATGCGCTCATCCAGGCAGCCACATTTGGAGCCAGCGTGAGCGGTGCGATAATCTATACGACTCACCAACCTTGCTTCATTTGCACCAAGATGCTCATCAATGCGAAGATCGAGAAGATATGCTACAAAAAAGAGTATCCTGACGAGCTGGCGATCGGCATGCTAAAAGAAGCCGACATCGATTTCGCGAAGATCGATAAGTAAAAACCATCACTCCATCATACTTTAGGTAACTATCGAAAGGAACAATACAATACCTTTGTGCCACGCATGTACGCAAATTTCTCAACGTAGAACCGTCATCGACTTCGTGGCAACAAAATCGCCTGCAATGAGACGATAGAAATATACGCCGCTCGGCAGTGCCCTACCGCCAACATCGTTTACATCCAAACATTTCTGATAGTAACCAAATGCAAGGTCATCATCCATTAGTACGGCAATTTCTTTACCCGTTACATCATAAATTTTGATCTCCGCATGGCACGCGTCCGGCAGTGCAAAATTCACCGTCGTCAACCTACCGCACGGATTTGGCCGGTTCTGGTCAAGCGTAAATCCTGATGGTCGCAAGTGGTCTTGCTTATGCTCGAAAACAGATGACTGCGTGATCGTAAAATCCCCGTCGCTTTGATCACAGTTCTGCGTGCATGAAAGATGAGTGATCTTCACCCTACCTTGAGTTGTTGGCGTATTGGGTACATGCCAAACATAAGTCCCGGTGTCCGGCGCATCGGCATTGACCACGAGCCAGTTTGATCCAGCGTTGGTTGTGTATTCAATGAAAACACTGCCCCCAATGCCCGACTGAGCCCACGTGATATCATGGTCCTGGCCTATGTACCATGTTTCTCCACCACATGGTGCTGTGAGCAACAGTTGGCTGCAAATACCAAAATCATCATTGCTAAAATCAAAGAGCAAGGGATCGCTGACACTCAGTATCTTGACCCGATAGTCAACACCGGGCAGCTGACCAGCGGGGATAGCCCAGTCATAAGCACCGTCATTGGCAGTGCTGTCTGTGATCGTGACATTGAAATTACCAGCTTTGTAGAGGTCGATCTTGATATTCCCACTGATACCGATGGCCGCCCATGTTATCTCGCTTGACGTTCCTCGAATCCAACATTCACCACCGTTGGGTGCAGTGACCGTGATATCATATTCGGTAATCGTGAAATCGGCATCACTCTCATCATAGTTCTCCGGGCACGAAACATGACTCACCCTGACTCTAGCCAGATTGCTTGGTGTGTTGGGTACGCTCCAATCATAGATGCCGCCATCCGGCGTGCCGGTAACAACAGTGTCCCAGCTTGAACCCGCGTCCGTAGAGTACTCCAGTAGTACGTTCCCACCGATACCCGAACTTGCCCATGTGACATCATAGCTCTGACCAATATGCCAGATTTCGCCGCCGTTTGGCACGGTCAATACAAGCTGACTGCAGATGCTGAAATCGGCATCACTGAAGCCGTAGAGTCCCGGATCGCTGACACTCGATATCTTGACCGTATAGTCAATGCCTGGCAACTGGTCAACAGGGATACTCCAACTATACGAACCGTTGTTTGTTGTACTGCTAGTTATTACAGAATTAAAGGTTCCACCCTTGTAGAGCTCGATCTTGACATCACCGCCGATTCCACTGTACCAGTTGATATCGTACGAATTTCCTCTTGTCCAGCATTCACCCCCGTTAGGAGAAACCAGGGTGAAAGGCTCGGTGCTGTAGTATATCCGGACCTCGTACAGGCTCGGGAAGTAAGCCGGGTTAGTATAGTTGAATGATATCTTGTATTGGATGTAGCGAGCATCCAGCGAGTCAGGCACGGCCTCGCCGTTGCTCAAAATACACCAATCTGACCAGGATGGATCATGAGAAGGTGTATCACCGGTTCGCACAGCAAAGAAAATCGAAGTCCCAGGCGGCAGGCTATCATCCCATTGCACGATGCCCCAGTCAGCCGTCTCAGCAGCATCAAAAACCGACGAGACATACGGTTCACTGTATGTCCGATCGTAGACATTCCCGATTTCACGGAACATCGCGTGATGATCATAATTCGCTGACAATGTAGCATATGAAGTATAGTCCGGTCCCCAGAATATGTGGCTGTACGAAGTTGGATTGTAGTTATTGCAGAAGATATCCAGATCTCCATCCTGGTCAAGATCTGCAATAAGCCCTCCGGTAGCCGTTATCGCTACACCAATGTTGCTGGTATCATTTTCTGAATACCCCGAGGCACTTCCCCAGAATATTTCTTGTTGATGGTTTCCATAACCACCCCGGTGAAAAAGAATATCAAGATAGTTGTCGGAATTCAGATGTGCCACAGCACTTCCACCGAAGCAAGGTCCTGTATTCAAAACCTGCATATTAGCCGCTGAATAGCCTGCGGCACTTCCCCAATAGATATATTTCTGGCTACTTTCCCAAGATGTAAATATCAAATCCAGATAAGTGTCATTATCAAGGTCGGCAACCGAAGCACCATGACTGGTATTAGGGCCATTGAGCAATGTAAAGTACGAACCCATAAACCCGTTGCTGCTGCCCCAGTATATGGTGTTGTCCTGGTAATCAGTATTGACATAGAGAATATCGAGCCAGTTATCATGGTCAAAATCAGCCACTTCAATATTGTGAACACCCCAGGCAACCGGAAGGTCAGTACGGTCTGCTGTTGAGTAACCAACTGATGAACCCCAGAACACGGTACCGTAACCATCCACAACCTGCTGTCCCGTTGCGATATCCAAATAGCCGTCTTTATTGAAGTCGGCGACGAACACACCCTGACGCGCTGTCGTAATCGTGTTCAAAGAAAACTGATTTGCCTGACTGGGACCAGCCGGGCCACCCCAGTAGATCGTGAGTCTTGGTATGCTCCGGTGTGATACGATGAAATCAGCATAGCCGTCTGCATTCAGGTCCGCAGCATCACAGTTATCCGCCCCGCTGGTCGGAAAAACTGTACTGGTCAAATAGCCACCTGCGCTTCCCCAGTGGATCTGAGCGGCCGGACCACCTGCATCGGCCGTAAATAGATCGATGTAGCCGTCGTTGTTGAGATCAAATCTCGGTACGAATTCGACAGCACCACCACCATGGTGCGAGGCAAAGAGATTACGTTCGTAGAGACCATCCTGGAAATCTTCTTGCGAGGTTTCGATCCACATTTCCTGAGAAAAACCCAGGCAGGATAAGCAAACAAAAAATACAAGAAAATATCTATACTTCATATCTACCTCCAGCTAAATTATAATACCACGGGCAAACATGTCAAGAGCAATCCACGTGCCACGCACTTTTACTACTATTCATTGACAAGATAACCAATCAGTATATATTTAACATGTGAAAATCCTGCAGCGTATTCTGACAGCGGTTCTTGTCGGTGTAATATTTTTCTTCCTGGCCCGCAGCCTTATTGTAAACTGGACGCAAATTCCCTTCACAGAACTCAGGTTCAACACACTCTATATTATCATATCCTTTTTATGCCTGGTAGTATATTTCTCCCTGCTTACCCGTGGATGGTCGAGCATCGTGGCCGAGCTGGGCAGCAAGGTACCATACGGAAAAGCATTCTGGATCGTGTCGACCTCCCAGATCGCCAAGTATGTGCCCGGCGGCATATGGTATACGGTTGGCCGAGTCTACTTAGCGAGGACAGAAAAAGTTAAAGAAGAGATCGGTCTGGTGAGCGTGGTTTTCGAGACTCTGCTGCTCATGCTGACCAATCTGGTCATATTCTTGATATCGGTCAACTTCATTCGCGGCAACACGCATCTGAGCCCTTTTTTGTCAGTTGCGTTCATTGTCGTGATCCTCATCTTACTCTATCCCCCTCTGTTAAACATGCTGCTCAATCTAGGTCTTCGCATAATAAAAAAACCCGCGGTCAAACTCCAAGCCCGATATCTTAGTATCCTCAAGGTATCGATGTATTTCTTTGTGCTCTGGTTAGCGCAGATTGCCGGCTACTACTTTCTCATCAATTCCATCTATCCGATCGGAGTATCACAGCTGCCAAATCTCGCCACAGCATACACCCTGTCCTGGATAACTGGTTTCATCGTATTGTTCGCACCAGGCGGTCTCGGCGTCAGGGAAGGCATGATGACATTGCTCCTCTCATCCATCTTGCCCCTGCCCCTTGCCATTGCCATCAGCTTCATTACCCGTGTCTGGATCACCATCTTTGAGGTATTGATATTCTTCGCAGGGTTGGTCATCCGGCGCAAAACGAAGACAAGGACGGCGCCTTGACTATGAACGGAAAATTCCTATACTTGAACAATGAGTAAGAAATCAAAAGAAAAGAAAGTCCAGCAGCAGGAAACAAAACCCTTTCTTCTCGAGATACACTGGGAGAAATTCATCATCGCCCTTCTATTCATTTTACCCCTGATCTATTTTTTCTCGTTCCTCAGCGCTGACAGGATGATCGCCGGATCCGATTACTTGATCGGCGGTTACCCCTTTGAAAAATGGATCGGCGAACAGGAAAACATGCCCTTGTGGTATCCCCATATTTTTGGAGGCGTGCCTGTACTTGGCTCACCGGTTGGCGGCCCGCTGGCGCCGCTGGCGCAACTAAGAGAAATCATACCGCCACACGTGGTCCTCGCTCTCTCGTTCATAGTATTCCTCTTCCTCGCCGGTCTGGGTATGTACCTGTATCTCAAGGCCATAGGGCTGTCGCCCTATTCTGCCGCACTGGGCGCGGTGATATACCAATTCATCGGCAACCTGGCAACGACCCCGGCTGCCGGACATGCTGGCCGCGCCGCAAGCATCGCCATGTTCCCGCTTATGTTATTTTTCATTCACTCGGGGATGAGATCCAAACGAATTCTCTATTTCTTGCTCGCCGCTCTGACAACTGCTTTTGCTTTTTATGAAGGGCATTTCCAGATCACCTACTACGGTCTTATATTGATATTTGCATATGTTGTCTACTACCTGATCGCCCACCGCAAGGACTACTCTAAAAAAGATGTCATGAAGGTCCTCGGTTACGGTCTTCTAACTGTGACCATCATCTGTCTGCTCATGGCTGCCATCTGGCTGCCCGTGCTCAGCGGCCTCGGCACTGCGGCGCGCGGTGTAGAGCGGGGCTACGAGTATGCGACCTCCTGGGCAATGCCCCCATTGGAGATCATAGACCTCTTCATCCCGACATTCTCCGGAATTCTCGACAAGTACTGGGGCATGAACAGCTTCAAGATCCACCTTGAATACTTTGGCGTCATTGCCATAATCCTTGCTGCTTTTGCAGTCGTATTGTGGTGGAGAAAACGCTATGTTAAATTCTATGCGATCACGGCACTCGTAGCAGTTCTCATAGCGATCGGCAGCGCTACACCTTTCTTCAGAATTCCCTATGCTCTGATCCCAGGCTTCAGATTATTCCGGGCGCCGGCGCTTATCTTCTACCTTGCCGGTTTCAGCATGACCGTGCTCGGAGCGATCGCGTTTGAAAACATCTTTGTCAAAAAGAAAGATGTGAATTCTAAGAAGTTGTTCACCATCGCCGGCATCGCGGTTGCGCTCTTCGTTTTGATCGCGCTCGTCTTCTCTGTCGGCGGCGATTCGCTGGTCCGTTCGCTGCAGGATGCAATGAAAGACAGGCAGCTTTCTCTCTGGGGAACTCAGGCCGCGCGCGTGAAATTGTCAAACATTCAAAAAAACTTCCCGAGTCTGATCGGCGGCGCATGGCGCACCGCTCTGTTTGCGGCGCTGGTCGCCGGGTTCATCTACCTCGCCGTCAAACACAAAGTAAAGGTATGGATTTTTTCGTTACTGTTCATCGTTGCCGCATTGTCTGACCAGCTGACTCTCGTATCCAAATTTCTGCCCAAGGCACCAGCGCCGGAGCAGTATTATGCTGCTGATGATGTAACGCGATTCCTCAAAGAGGATCCAACGATATTCCGCGCCTTCCCCACTCCCTGGTATGAACATGCTTCGGATTTGTTCCTTCTATACCACAACGTCCAGAGCGCCGGGGGCTATGTCCCCAACCCGCTCAAACGGTATCAGGAATTCATCGGTGCAGGACAGAGCGTCATGTTCACGCCGACCAACTTGATCCAGTATCCTAATTTCATTGACATACTGAATATCAAGTACATCATCGCTCCGACCCTCCCCGAGGACATTACGCAATTTGACCCACAGGTTCAGGCCCTCGTCATGCGGATCAAGGCATTCCTGTCGAGGTTTCAGCGCGCTTTCACTGGACGGCGATACACGGTATACCAGAATCAACACGTAATACCCAGAGCGTACCTCGTTCATGATTACGAAGTATACGATGGGTCAGAGATGATGAACATCCTTAAATCGCAGAGTCACGACCCTCGTACCACCGTACTGCTCGAGCAAGATCCCGGGCTTCCAGTACCAGGATTTTCAGAAAATGTCCTATCTGATGCAGTCGAACTGCTCCAATATACGCCCAATGAGATAATATGCCTCGTCGAGACAGAACTCCCTGGCTTCCTGGTGATCGCTGACAACTGGCATCCGGACTGGCAGGCATTCGTGGATGGAAAAGAAAGCAAAACATATGTCGCCAACCATACTGTCAGGGCCGTTCATGTAACGGCAGGGCAACATGAAATAGTAATGAAATACCTATCAAGGGGCTTTATCCTCGGCAGGGTCGTCTCAATTATTACACTTTTCCTCACGATTGGCATCGTTGCGATCAGCATAAAATTCAAGTTCTAACCCGCCCCACAGGCGCGAAGATTTCCCATACAGAGTCATATTCAGAGAGCTGTTAATTACGTGCACCAGATACTTGATTTTTTTGTTCATATGTATATACTAGAAGCTAATGAAAAAAATCGAAAAAATCCTCACACAAAACGAATACCGAAAAGAGAGAATAATTCAGATACTCAACGACATTCAAAAGATTCACAACTATTTGCCAAAGGATGTTCTCCAGTATATCAGCCAGCGGTTACGATTGCCGCTCAGCGAAATATACAGCATTGCCACTTTCTATGCGGCTTTCAGTCTTAAACCGCGCGGCAAACATCTGGTCACGGTCTGTATGGGTACTGCCTGTCACGTGCGCGGCGCCCCCGCAGTTCTGAACCGGCTGGAAGAAAGGTTAGGAGTAAAATCCGGCGGAACGACCGGAGACAATCAATTCACACTGAAGACAGTAAACTGTCTTGGTGCTTGCGCCCTTGCCCCCATTGTGGTAGTCGATGAAGAATACCATGGCCAGACAACAGTGAATAAAGTAGACAGACTCGTTACGACCTATGAGAAAGACGAAAAGTAGCCGGGAATATCGTCAGCATTTGTTGGTTTGCGCCGGCACAGGTTGCGTGGCAAATCATTCATTCGACATCAAAGAAGGGCTCGAAAAAGAGATCATCGAGAAAGGGCTGCAGGACGAGATACAGGTCATCACCACTGGCTGCCAGGGTTTTTGCGAACGCGGTCCTATTGTCATTGTCCAGCCGGATGGAATATTTTACCAGCGTATCAAGAAAAAGGAAATTCCCCGCCTGGTCGAAGAACATCTGCTGAAAGGTCGGCCGGTGAAGGAACTGATGTACGTACCGTCGCCAGAGGAAGCTCCCGTGCCGAGGATGATGGACATCGATTTTTTCAAACACCAGCGTCTGATCGTCCTGAGAAATCGCGGGCGCCTTGACCCGGAAAATATCGAAGAGTATATCGGCTTCAATGGCTACGGGGCGCTGGAAACCGCACTCACCAAAATGACTCCTGAACAAATTATAAGAGAGGTCAAAAATTCAGGGCTGCGCGGACGCGGTGGCGCTGGTTTTCCTACCGGCAAAAAATGGGAACTCTGCCGTCAAGAAAAGGGGCGGGAAAAGTACATAATCTGTAATGGAGACGAAGGCGACCCGGGCGCTTTCATGGACCGCAGCGTTCTGGAAGCCGATCCCCATTCGGTGATCGAGGGACTCATCATCGGTGCCAGGGCAATCGGCGCACACAAGGGTTTCGTCTACGTCCGCAGCGAGTATCCTCTTGCGGTGAAGCGCCTGAAAATAGCACTGCGCCAAGCCCGTGAATACGGTCTGTTAGGAGAAAATATCCTGGGTACCGGCTTTGACTTTGACATCGAAGTAATCCAGGGTGCGGGCGCGTTTGTGTGCGGAGAAGAAACAGCCTTGATAGCCTCGATCGAGGGCAGGGTCGGCAGGCCCCGGCAAAGGCCGCCCTATCCTTCTGAAAAAGGCCTTTGGGGAAAACCGACAAACATTAATAACGTAGAGACCTGGACCAATGTGCCGATGATTATTCAGCGCGGAGCAAAATGGTTCTCGTCGATCGGCACCAAAACCAGCAAAGGTACAAAGATATTCTCGCTCGTGGGCAAAATCAACAATACCGGACTCGTCGAAGTACCCATGGGCATCACGATGCGCGAGATCATATATGACATCGGCGGCGGTATACCTCAGGGCAAAGAATTCAAGGCAGTACAAACCGGCGGTCCTTCGGGCGGATGCATTCCGAAAAATATGCTCGACCTGCCAATCGATTACGAGAGCTTGACCCGGGCTGGCTCTATGATGGGTTCGGGCGGCATGATCGTAATGGACGAAGACACCTGCATGGTCGATGTGGCGCGCTATTTCATCAATTTTACCCAGGAAGAGTCCTGCGGAAAGTGCCCACCCTGTCGCATGGGAACAAAACACATGGTCTATATTCTGGATCGGATCACACGCGGACAGGGCACGGAAAACGATATCCAGACCCTTGAGAGTATTGCGGAGAATGTTAAACTCTCTTCGCTGTGCGGACTGGGACAGACAGCACCCAATCCTGTTCTGACGACACTAAAGTACTTCAAGGACGAGTACGTAGCACATATCAAGGAGAAACGCTGCCCGGCACTTGTGTGCCAGAACCTTATTTCCTATGTCATCGATCCCGAACTGTGTGGTGGCTGCACGGTTTGCGCAAAAAACTGCCCGAATGACGCGATCGATGGCGAACCAAAGAAAGTCTATAGAATCGATCAAGAAAAATGCACAAAGTGCGGCATCTGCATCACCATATGTCCTCCGAAATTCAATGCGGTCAAGAAAGTATCTCCATCGCTAACATGATAACGATAACGATCAATGGCAAGCGTATAAAGGCAAAAAAGGGTGAAACCGTCCTGAGGATCGCTGAACGTGCCGGTATCAGGATCCCGACCCTGTGTTATCATAAGGACCTGACACCTTACGGAGGCTGCCGTCTCTGTATTGTCGAGGTGAAAGGTACAAGAATACCGCTCACTGCATGCACCCTGAATGCTGAGCATGGCATGGTTATCAAGACCGACACACCGCATTTGCGCAACTTGCGCAGATTCACCCTTCAGCTGATGTTATCAGAGCACCCAAATGCGTGCCTCATTTGCGAACGCGAAGCAGATTGTGCCAATTTTCAGGAATGCATAAAAAAATCAGCGGTCACCTTTGGGTGCAAGTCCTGTCCCCAGAACGAAAACTGTGCCTTGCAGGACATGGTACGAGAGCTTGGAATAAAGGATATTCCTTTCGACTTCCGGTATCGCGGTCTCGAATTAGAACGGCACGACCCGTTCTTTGACCGCGACTACAATTTGTGTATATTATGCGGCCGGTGCATCCGCGTGTGCGACGAGATAAGAGGCGCTCACACCCTAGCATTCCACCACCGCGGACCTGACACCCTGGTCGGCACCGCTTTTGATCTGCCTCATCTTGAATCGGACTGTCAATTCTGCGGTGCCTGTGTCGATTTCTGTCCAACCGGTGCGTTGAGGGGCAGATTCAGCCGATATGATAAACCGCCTGAAAAGGTAGTAAAGACTACCTGTATGCTGTGTAGTGTTGGATGCCAGATCGATCTCAATGTTTCCGAAGAGAAAATCACCTGTTCAACCCCGCACGACAGTCAACTCTGCGCGCGGGGGCGCTTTGGCATCGCGCCGCTCGTTCACCATCCCAAACGTATCACCGTACCGCTGATGAAAAAAGGTGATGCGGTGATCGAAGTCGAATGGGCTGAAGCACTGGCTTTCGTGGCCAGTAAGCTGCATGAGTACAGAAATCATACCGGCGTTCTGCTCACACCCGAGCTGACCAGCGAAGCGATCGGTAAGGTCTATTCGCTTGCCGACCTTGCAAAGATGAAGATTGCCGTTGAGATGGATCCAGATAACATGCCAGAGGCGTTGAATTTGACCAGAGCCAAAGGCAAGGTAGCCTTTGTTATCTTGAACACGGACCTGGTGGCTGATTACTCGGTTCTGCTCCTCGGACTTCGTAAGAGATACAAGAATAATGCAGTATTCATCGTCATCGATCCAGTTGTCGGACGCTCGAATCGCTTTGCGGATGCGGTGCTCAACCCGGTCCAAGGAGCAGAAAATGACGTTCTCCAACTGCTCTCGGGATCCAAAAGGACAAACAGTAAAACGGGTATCCCGGCCGCGGAAATCGAAGCGGCAAAAAGTCTGATCAGCGGCAGAAAGATTTTTGTATTATACGATCCAGCGAACGCACCATCAGCAAAGATCAAGAAACCGCTAAATGCATTGCCCCTGCACAGCAAGAGCAACATGCTGACGATAGCCGGGCTGGGATTTGACAGCACACCTGGACAAATGCTGGCGGACAAGAATATCGATTGTCTCTACGCTATCGGCAGTGCTTCAGATCTGAGCAGGAAATACAAGACGGTGATCGTTCAGGACTGCTTCCTGCCAGACTTTGAATTTGATGTGTTCCTGCCGGCCGCCACTTTTGCCGAATCAAACGGCAGCGTCCAGGACATCAGCGGCAAATCGAAAAATGTGCGCTGCGCCACCGCACCGGCGGGCAAAGCGATGCCCGACGATAAGATCATCGATGAACTGGCTCGCACCATGAACATCAGACTCAAGAAAAGACTTCAGAAGCGAACAGCAAAGAGAACGAAGAGAATCCACCCTTCCAAGGTCAGCAAAAAGTATCCGTTGACTTTGATCGCACGGCAGAACACGTATGGATATCGTAACAAAACGCTCTCAGCCGTTTTGAAGGGGTTCGATCGTTTGCGCGGGGACAGATGCATATGGTTGAACGAGAGGACCGCTGCGAAATACAGATTGAAGGAAGGAATGAACGCGACTTTGGCTGGACCTTATGGTGCACACACTGCACGCGTTAAGATCAGTTCCTCTATACCCGATGATGCTGTTTTGATCTATTATCATCAATCAACCAGAAACTTTGCTGCCGGACCAGTGAGGATAGAATGTATAAGATCTTAAAACGGGAAAAGATAGTCCCGAACATACATCATCTTGTCATCGAATCCGATGTCATCCACACGAACGCCCAGGCAGGTGAATTCATCGTTGTCCGCGCCGACGAACCAGGTGAACGCATTCCCCTCAATCTCGTTGACTGGAATGAAAAAAGCGTAAGCGCGGTATTCATGGAGATCGGCACTTCGACAAGAAAACTTGCTGCTCTCAAAGCCGGCGATGAAATCGCGACTCTGGTGGGCCCTCTGGGTAAACCCACCGAAATGTTAAAGGACAAAAATATCCTTTGCGTTGGTGGATGCTACGGTATTGGTGCACTCCTGCCAGTCATACGGGCGTTCAAAAAGAACGGCAACCGTATCATCACGGCGATCGAGGCACGCAGCGAATTCCTTCTCTACTGGCAGGAAAGGCTGAAGGAATATAGCGATGATTTCTACGAGATAACACGCGACGGTACCAGAGGATTCAAGGGTCACGTGAACGATTTCCTTGCTGGCTACCTGAAACAGAACAAGGTTGACATGGTGTACGTGCAGGGCTGCACATACCTCACTTATCTAACATCAGAAACAACGCGCCCGCTTGAAGTCAAGACCATCGTTGGTCTCAATCCCATAATGGTCGACGCGACCGGGATGTGCGGCGTCTGCCGTGTCATCGTTGCGGGCGAAACAAAATTCGGGTGCGTCGATGGACCGGAATTCGACGGACATAAGGTTGATTGGGAGAACCTTCTATCGCGCCGCAAAATTTATCTGAAAGAGGAAGTCTATTCCTTGAGTTTCTACGAGTGTGAAACCTATGGCTAGTAAGATCATACCAAAGAAAACCCCGATGCGCGAACGTCCTGCCAAGGAGCGGATCAAGGGTTACAACGAGGTTCCTTACGGGTACAATGACCAGGAAGCCATTGCCGAGGCAAAGCGCTGTTTGCAGTGCAAAAAACCCACCTGTGTGCAGGGCTGTCCGGTCGAGATCGACATTCCTGGTTTTATCAAATTTATCGCCGAGGCAGATTTCGCGAATGCGATAAAACGACTGAAAGAGAAGAATGTCTTGCCTGCAGTATGCGGCCGCGTCTGCCCACAGGAGGATCAGTGCGAGAAACTATGCGTCCTGGCGAAAAAATATGAACCGGTTGCGATCGGACGTCTGGAAAGATTCGCCGCGGACCGGGAGTCAACCCAGGGTGAAACATCCATTCCGGCAATCCCACCTTCGACAGGAAAGAAAGTTGCCGTGATAGGAGCCGGGCCGGGTGGTCTGACCGTTGCCGGCGACCTTGTCATGCTCGGTCACGACATCACTATGTTCGAAGCTTTGCATAAACCCGGCGGTGTATTGGTATACGGCATTCCAGAATTCAGACTGCCGAAAGCGATCATCTACAGGGAAGTCGACTACCTCTTACAATGCGGGGTGAAACTTTACCTCGACTACGTCGTGGGCAAGACCAAAACGATAGACCAGTTATTGCAGGAATTCGATGCCGTGTATATCGGCACAGGCGCTGGCCTTCCGTGGTTCATGAACATCCCGGGTGAAAACCTCAACGGCGTGTATTCTGCAAACGAGTACCTCACGCGGGCAAATCTAATGAAAGCATATCTCTTCCCTGAATATGACACGCCCATAATTCGCGGGAAACGCGTTGCGGTAATAGGCGGCGGTAACGTTGCCATGGATTGTGCGCGCACCGCCCTGCGGCTTGGCGCCGACGAGGTGAGGATCGTGTACCGGCGTTCGCTCAAGGAAATGCCCGCACGTACCGAAGAAATCCATCACGCCCAGGAAGAAGGCATAATCTTTGAATACCTTACCCTGCCGATAAAATACACGGGCGACGACCACTTCTGGGTAAAGGATATGGAATGTATCAGAATGCAGCTTGGCGAGCCAGACGCGTCGGGCAGGCGGCGACCCGTGCCGATAGAAGGCTCAAATTTCGTCGCGGCGGTCGATACTGTAGTATGTGCCATAGGCCAGAGTCCCAATCCCCTCATACCTCAAACCACACCCGACATAAAGATCGGAAAATGGGGAAATATCGAAATCGACGAGAAAACCGGCAGAACATCTAAGAAAGGATGCTGGGCAGGTGGTGATGTTGTGCGCGGTGGTGCTACAGTGATCCTCGCGATGGGCGACGCCCGCATCGCTGCCCGTTCCATCAACGAATACCTGACAACCGGCATCTGGTAACACGATTCAAAACAAACAAAACCTATCCGGATCAGTATAAAACCG
Organism: candidate division WOR-3 bacterium; assembly: GCA_029858255.1. Classification (NCBI taxonomy): domain Bacteria; kingdom Pseudomonadati; phylum Caldifarciminota; species Caldifarciminota bacterium. The sequence continues at coordinate 188,583 of JAOUFJ010000003.1, forward strand.
TTGAATACCTGTCTATTTTTTATGCACGAACCCGGCGGATTCTGAAGTGTTATGTTATTTCGAACTCGCCCTTGCCGACGTATACACATCTGCCGCCGATCTCGATGGAGTAT